>JAKQWO010000040.1 GCA_029561955.1 Candidatus Cloacimonadota bacterium | reverse complement strand
CCGCCCGGTGATTACTCGGAGCCACTCGGGAAAAACCCGAGTATCGCCACGGCATCACCGCTCGGCTAAGCAAGGAAGAGGTACGGGCGCTCGCTGAAGCGCCGATCTGTCTGGGTACCAGTATGTACACTTGTAGAGGTGTAGTGTACAGACGATTCCTGTACAACGGCGCTACGGCGAGCGCCCGTACACGCCGCGACCACCCTTACAGAACCCCCGTATAAAAAACTTGACAAAAAAGCATCCCCAGCTTTTTTAGAAAAATAACAGTAATAGCTCAAAAAAAGTACTAAAAAGCAATGGAGGAACCCATGCAAAAAGCAGCACTACTATGTATCCTGCTTGTCTTTGTCTCAGGGCTGCCGGCGCTCGTTGGCTACGGCGACAGCGCACCGGTAATCAACGACACCGTTGACCCCGCCCTGACTATTACCGCCCCCAATGGCGGAGAAGCCTGGTACATCGGCGACACCAATGACATCACTTGGATCGCCACCGATACCAATATCCTACCCAACAGCATCAGCATCTGGTACAGCCTCAATGACGGCACAGATTACCTCAGCATCATCGAAAATACCTTCAACGACGGTATTCATCCCTGGACTCTGCCATCCGTTCAAAGCTACAATGCCAGAGTGCGGATCAAAGTCTCCGACAGCTTTGGCAATTTCACCCAAATTGCCAGCGCCAATCCCTTTTCCATCACCCACGTTCCACCCAAGCCGCCGGAAGGTGTAAGCGTGGATACTTCCAACAACCAAGATGTCGTGATAACCTGGCAGCCGGTTACGCAAAACATCTACAACAGCCCCCTCACCCCGGATGGCTATATCGTGCTCTACAACGAAACCCCTTATGAAAACGATCATTCCTATTACATTCTGGGAAATAGCGATACCACCACTTACACCCATCAGGGTGTGGCAGAATTCTGGGATAAGATGTTTTACAAGGTGGTGGCTTACAAAAACTACCGTGGTGATGTGGATAATGTGCTCGCCAACCTGCTTGCCAATCCTGATGCCAAAATCAGTCTGGCGGAGCTGAAAGCCGCAATTCACAGCTACAATATCGGAGGTGAAAAATGAAAAGGATGAATTTGTTGTTCACAATCATAATCCTGGCTCTCACCATCCCTTTCTTTGCCGATAATTTGGAAAGCAAGGTAGAGCGCACGCCGATTCGCAACACCAATCCGGTGGTAAGCAACGTGACGGTCAGCCAGCGCACCGACGGCAGCAAGATCGTGGATATCTACTACGACCTCTTTGATGCCGATGGAGACCTCTGTGACATCACTTTCAAACTCAGCGACAATGGCGGAGCCAGCTTTGACATCATCCCCAGTCCTACCAACCTGAGCGGAGATTTTGGTGCTGACCAGGCAAGCGGCACCGGCAAACATATCATCTGGGATGCCGGCGCAGAAAGCTATGGTTTGGATGGTAGTTTCCTCTATCGCGTCTACGCCGATGATGGTTCCACACCCCCCATGCCGGCGAGCTTCGTCTGGGTGGAAGGCGGCACTTTCCACAACGGCACCTCTGATGTAACCATCAGCAGCTTCTACATCGATAAATACGAGCTCACTCAGTCTGAATACCAGGCTGTGATGGGCAACAATCCTTCTTACTTTCCAAATGTTGCAAATGGCCCCGTGGAGCGGGTGTCCTGGTTTAAGGCCATTGAATACTGCAATCGGCGCAGTATGCAGGAAGGGCTGACTCCCTGTTACAGCTATAGCAATTACGGCACCAATCCCGATGCTTGGCCTTCAGGTTGGAACACCAACCGTGACAATCATATCAATGTCGCCTGCTCCTGGACCGCCGATGGCTACCGTCTGCCCACCGAGATGGAGTGGATGTTTGCCTACAAGGGAGGCAACCAGAGCCAAGGTTATACCTACAGTGGCAGCAACAATATCCATGCTGTTGCCTGGTTTGCCTCCAATTCCGGCAACACCACCCACACGGTTGGTACCAAGGCCGCCAACGAGCTCGGTATCTATGATATGAGTGGAAATGTGTTTGAATGGGTTTGGGATATTTATGGAAGCTATCCCAGTGAAGCCCAGACTGATCCGCATGGAGCTACGTCCGGTTCCTACCGTGTGTTTCGCGGCGGTTGCTGGGACTACGGTGCCAGCTACTGCACCGTTTCCAATCGTGGCAGCTACCTCGCTACCTTCACGACCCACCGTGTAGGCTTCCGCATTTGCAGGATTGTCCCTTAACCTTTGTTTTTTTGGCCTTTTTGCCCTTTGCAAGTCCCAAAGCGAAGGGTGGAAAAGCTAAGAAACTATTTTCGCTGGGGGGTGCGGGGGTGTAGCCACCCCTGCCCGCCCTTGTAGGGTCGGTTCTGCGACCGGTCGTACAGATGCGTCCTTCCAGGTATTTTACTCCAGCAGAGAAAGAGACAACATTTGCCCGATATCGTAGCCTCCACTTTGACAAGCAGTTCTGAGAACAGAAAAATCAGATTTTCGTCATGACGGCAACATCGTCAGAGTATATTATAGAGGGGGTGGCGGCTGCGCCGCAGTTGTGAGTAGTGAGTGCTGGCGCAATCGTATAGATACAAATGAGTTAGGTGGAGCTATTGAAGGGTAAGAGAGTGAGAGAGTGAGGGAGAGAGAGAAAGGAGCTGCGCTGGTTTTGGGGATGCGGATGCTTTTGATGGTGATGCGAGGCGGTGGTTGGGCTGGGGAGAGCATGCGGCGCTACAGCGAGCGCCCGTACAAGCAAGCAGCAAGTTTTGAGCTACCTTTAGATGTGGAAAGGAAGCAGTGTTTCGGGGAAGCGGCGCTACGGCGAGCGCCCGTACAGAGGCATAAAGCTGATCTTATGTTCTTTCTCTAACTTATTGCCGGCACTGTCGCTGGTCTCAGCCAAGATGATCAGGGTATAGCTGCGGTAGTTAGTCAAAGGTGCACTGGGCTTGACCTTGCAGGTTTTGGAGTCGGCTTTAATGATCTTGATTGGGACTTCCTTATTGCTCTCGGTGGCGACCAATCTGAGCTTGAGCTGCTGCTCGGGGATGATCTCATCAAAGCTCAACTGCAACACCGGTTCCAGGCTGTTGACGCTGGTGCCATTGCGGGGATTGGAGCTTAAAAGTATGGGAGCTTTGTTGTCGGGCAACAGGCTACCCGCAAAGGCTAAGCTGCTCGCGGGGTTGAGGTTGCCTTTGCCATCCTTGAGGTCTTTGAGTGTGAGCCGATATTGCAGCGAATCCTGCTCGGCGGTGATGAGGGTGAGCACATTCTGAGCCAGCTCGCTGTATCTGATAGCCAGGCTGCTGCCATCTGAGGAGCTTATCTCCATCTTTCCCAAAGAAGTAGGAGTCTTGGAAAGCTGCACTTCCAGCTCGGTATTGCTGATGGGACGGATGCTGCGGATCACGGCTCTGCTGCTGTCTTGGTAGGCCATATTGATGTCGAAGCTACGGCTTTTGCGGACGTCTACCGATTGCTCAAAGAAAGGCTCTCTACCGTAGTCATAACGGCTGTTGGAATCCAGGTCTTGATAGGCTCGCATGCGGTATTCATCCGGATTGAGAGGTTCGATCAGATAACTGCTGCCACTGATTTCTTTGGTCAAAACCAAAAGTGAGTCCGCAGAGAAGAGGCTCAGGGTGAGTGGCTTACCCGCATCGCTGGCTTTTTCATAGGTAACCTGGCCGCTGATACGGTTTTGGGCGGGTTTGCCACTGATGAAGACAAAGCTGTTGGGTTTGCTCAGGGAGTTTGAGCGTGTGTCTTTGACGCCGCTGCCCAAGGTGAGATGATAGACGCAATCGGGCTGCAGCGGCTCCATGATCTTGATATTGAGGGTTCTGCCGCTGTAGCTGATCTTCTTGCTCAGGATGGGGGGGTGAAAGTAGATGCCTTCGGTGAAGCTCTGCTTGTCCATGGCCTTGGAGAAGGTGATCTCGATTTCGCCGGTGAGTTGGCTGTATTCCTCAGGGATGATGCTCAGCACTTCCGGCTTTTCGAGGTCGACAGGCCCGCCGGTGGGGCTCTTCTTGCTGCCACAGCTTGCCAAGAACAGCACAGAAATGATCAGTAAGCTCAACTTAAAAACCTTGTTCATGAAGCCACTCCTTGGAGATGGGTGTGATCTGCTGCTTGCGCAGGATGTATTTGCCCAAGATGTCGTATTCGACGTTGACTTTGGCGCCCACGGCAAGCAGGCTGAGGTTGGAGTTTTGCAGCGTGTGGCCGATCAAAGCGACGGCAAAGCTGCTCGGATTGAGCTCAGCGAGCGTGAGGCTTACTCCATTGAGACAGATGGAGCCTTGGGGTACCAAGAGCTCGGCGTCCTCTCTGGGGTAAGTGAAGTAGTAGTAGGGCGTTTGGTCTACCGTCTTGATCTGCTTGAGGGTAAGGACGCTATCCACGTGACCTTGCACCCAATGCCCATCCAGCCTGTCCACCACACGTAGGGCACGCTCCAGATTGATCTTAGAGCCAATCTTCCAACTGGCGGCTGTGCTTTTCTTGAGCGTTTCCGCCATCAGTTCCACTTCAAAGCTGCTCTTATCCAAGCTGATCACTGTGAGACAGATGCCGTCGCAGGCAATGCTATTGCCTTCTTTGATATTATCAAAGCTCTCGGGACGCTGAAACTTGAGATAGCGTTTGCCGCCCCGATCATTGAGCGAAAGGATGGGGCTGATGGCTTCAATAATTCCTGTAAACATGGCTCTTTATGCGGGAAAACGTCTTTTGAAGGCGTTAGCTAAGGTGAGGGCACCGGAGTATTCCAGATCGCCGCCGAAGGGCAGGCCCACGGAAAGCCTGGTGATGGTGAGGTCTTGCTCCTGAAGCAGTTCGGTGAGGTAATGGATGGTGGCTTCGCCTTCCGCACTGGGCTTGAGAGCTAGGATCAGCTCTTCGGGCTGCAGCTCCTTGATGCGTTTGAGCAGGCCGGGGATGCCGAGTGCGTCAGGCCCGTAGCCATCCAAGGGCGAAAGCAGATGCCCCAGGACGTAGTAGCGGCCATGGTATTCGTTCATGCTTTCCAGCGTGAAGACGTCACTATGGCTTTCCACCACGCAGAGCTGAGAGTCGTCCCGCTCCGGCGAAGTGCACAAGCTGCAGGGGTTTTCCTCTGTGAGCATGCTGCAGATGGAGCAGGTGCTATAGCTTTCCACAGCGTTTTGGATGGCCAAGGAGAGCTCCAGTGCCTTCTGTTTGGGGATGCTCAAAAGGTGCCAAGCGAGCCGCTGCGCCGTTTTCTTGCCTATGCCGGGCAGCGAACTGAACTTGGCGACAAGCTCGTCAAAACGGGGTGATTTGAGCATGAATTAGAATAGGCCGGGGATCTTCATACCACCGGTCAGACCTTGCATCATCTCGCTGGAGGCTTCATTTACCTTGGATTGAACTTCGCCGATGGCAGCCATGATCAGGTCTTCCAGCATTTCCACATCGTCTGGGTCAACGGCTTCGGGGTCGATCTTGAGGCTGAGCAACTGGCCACTGCCGCTCATTTTCACTGTCACCATTCCGCCACCAGAGGAAGCTTCAAACTCCTTTTCCTCCAATGCCTTTTGTTGGCTTTCCATTGCCTGTTGCATTTGCTTGGCCTTTTTCATCAGGTCTTGCATGTTTTTTCCGCCTTGAAACATGGTTTTATCTCCTTTATAATGTCTTTTCTTGGTTGGTGCGTTTGAAGAAGTGAGCCGAATCGCCCCACTCTCCATAAGCCACGGTTTCGCCCATGGCTGTGATTTTATCTTCTAAACTCTGCATCGTTTCGCTTGCATTCTCATTTAAGTTTGGTTTGCCCTCATAGAGCTGATAACCCTCTCTGAATTTGGTGTCTGTGACGTTGGGCATGATGATGTTTGCGCCGGCCAAAAGCCCCAGCTCGCGGCCATCACTCTTGAGTGCCTGCAAAGCCGTGGTGGAGGCGATATTGATGTCCCTCAGAAAGATGCGGCAGACGGCGATCATCTTGAGTCCGAGCTGTAAAGCTGTGGTTTCGTCAAAGCTGTCCACCAAGTGGCCAAAGGGAGTGTCCTTGTGAGGGATAAAGGGCCCCATGCCAATCATATCCACATCGATATCATAGAAAAAGAGCACGTCGTTGGCGAGGTCTGCCAAAGTCTGGCCGGGTAAGCCCATCATCACGCCCGTTCCCACCTGATAGCCCACTTCTTTGAGGTAGCCGAGGCTTTGCACCCTGCTTTCAAAAGAGTGGTTTTGGGGGTGTAACTTCTTGTAGAGCTCGGGATTGGAGGTCTCAACTCTGAGCAGGTAACGGTGTGCACCTGCATCCAGCCACTGTTTGTAGACCTCCTTGCTCTGTTCGCCAAAAGAAATCGTGATGCCCAGCTTGCCATCGCTGACGTCCTTGATCGCATAGATGAGGTCGGTAATCTGGTCAATCCAGGCTTTGTTGCTGCGCTCGCCCGATTGCAGGACGATGGAGCCGTAGCCTTGTTCATAGCACCAGCGGGCTTCTTTGATCACTTCAGCGTGGGACACCGTGTAGCGTTTGACGTTGGTGTTGCTGCTGCGGATGCCACAATAATAGCAGTCTTTGGAGCAGATGTTGCTGAGCTCGATGATGCCTCGAAACCATACTTTGGTGCCGATATACTGCTTTTTGACCTCATAGGCTCGCTTGAAGAGCGCATCAAGCTCGGAAGAGTCCGTGATGGAGAGCAGCTCCAAAAGCTCGGAGTGTGAGGGCCGCGGGAATCTCATCGGCCTAACCACTCATCCCTGATCTTGTCCGCTTTAGCTCTGTCCACAAGGGAAAGCTTGGCTGCGGTGTCATCTACATACTTCTGGAAGGCTGCTTTTTGATTTTCATTGGCAAAGTGAACTGCCAACTGATACATGGCGTTGGCTCTGATCGTGTTCATCTTCGTGCCCTGACCCGTATGGTAGCAATAGCCGAGGTTGTATAGAGCAGAGGCGTTGTTGGAAGCAGCCGCTTGGGTAAAGGCCTTGAAGGCTTTTTTACCGTCTTGAGCTACGCCTTCGCCATCGAGATAGCATTCTCCTACGGCTACCAGCGCAGGAACGTAATCTGCTTCTGCAGCAAGGCGATAGTATTCAAAGGCAACATCGTGGTCTGCCTCTGTCCCCAAGCCATAAAAATACATGTTGCCAACTTCATAGGCGCTTTCCACATCATGCTGCTGAGCTGCCATCAGAAACCATTGAAAAGCCTTTTCTTCGTCCTTGCCGCTACCGGCATAGTGAGTTCCCAAATACTTTTGCGCTGCCAGATGGCCGTTTTGACCGGCTTTGGTAAACCACTGGACGGCCTCGCTGATGTCGTGGGAGTAAAAAGCTCCCATCCTGTATTGAGCTTCGGTGTGGCCACCCGTGGCAGCTTCACGCATCCAGCGCATGGCTTCGGAGGCATCTTCCTCCACGCCAATCCCTTCGGCATAATAGCCCGACATCTGAAACTGGGCTTCGATGTCGCCGCTTTTAGCTTTATTCAGAATTTCCTTAAGTGTGGCGATATCGGGGCTTTCAGCCAGCAAGAGCCCAAAAGCCAAGCTCAGAGTGATCAGCCATAATAGGTGTTTTCTCATGTCCTGCTCCTTTAAATATCATTTGTGCCACAACCAAACTCTGGAAGCGGCAATTGTGTCAATCTCAAATATAAGCGTAGTCGCCATTTTTGCAAGTGTAATGGTGTGGGAAGGCATCACTTTCTGGAGAAATGAAACACATCGAGGTCATAGCCAAAATTGAGGTAGAGATTGGTTTTTCCGCCTTCTCGGATGGCAAAGGATGCTCGCAGGGGGCCCAAGATGGTATTGATTCCGGCACCGAGATAGCCACACCACACGATTTCGGAATCGCTCCAGGTGTCGATCTCGTCGATGATCAGTCCCTGCGCTCCGGCAGAGATAAAGAGCTTTTTCCATACCTTGGAAACCAGTCCCAAATCCACCATTTTATATACCGGCGCACTTACCTGATACTTGTGATAGCCTTTGTAGCCGCTGGAGCCGCCCAAATAGAAGGGATCAATGTTGAAGTGCTGCTTATCGAGCCAAGAGCCCATGTCGAGAAGCAGTTTGAGCGAAAGTCGATCCGAAATGGGGCTGTAAAGCTCTGCTGAACCTTGGATTTTGGAATAGATGTAGTCGCTGACTGAGCTGCTGCGGGCGAAATTGAACTTGAGAGACGACCTCAAGCCAGAGAGCGGGAAGTAATAATCGTCCAAGCTTTCATGATAGAGCTTGAGCCCGGCACCGGAGACGAGGTAGAGGGAGTCGATGTCCGCCACCGTGGAAATATCCTGCAGCATTTTGGTTCTATAGCTGTAGAGAAAGCTTTCGGCCACGATATACTTTGAGGCAAAGATGCCCAGTCCGGTGGTGATGCCGATTTCCCTGGCTCTGATGCTGGCCGCTTTGTTGAAATCTGCATCATAATAGTAGCGTTTCTGAGAGCTAAGATAGTGAAAAATGCGGAAGTAGGCACCCCAGAGCTCACCGAAGTTCTTTACGTAGTCGATGTTGTATTCGTTTTTGCCGCCTAACGTCAGTCCTGCCATCAAGCTGGAGTTTTTCAGCAGGATATTCTGCAGCTTCAGGATGCCGCCGGCTTGCACTCCCTCTTCTGATGTATAGCTCAAAAGCACGCTCAATTGGCTGCGCTCCTTCTCTTTGACCTGCAGGGTGAGCAGATAGCCCTCATCTGTGGCTTCAATGATGGGATAGATGGTGTGGAAAAGCTGAGAATTCCAAGCTTTGTAGCAGGCATCCACCAGTTGAGAAGCGCTGTATCGCTTACCTATTTCCAGAGCCAAAAACTCCCGTATCTTGGCGGGGCTGAGGTGCTCGTTGCCGTTGATGACGATGGATTTAAGCTTCATGGGAGTGGCCTTCTGGGGAGTTGCCCTGCGCTTGAGCTCCAAGCCGTTGAGATTGTAAAACTCGATAATCTCAGCCAAATGCGCTCTGGCATAGGCTTCTGCCGCATCGATGATCTGGGTGGCTCTATCGTAATCCATGGCAGAAAAGCCTTCCAAATCTGGCTCTAAAAGGAGGCCACAGTCAGTCAGGCTGCGATTGAGGCTGTTGATCATGCTGATGTTGAGGGTCTGATCAAAGACGTTGACGAAGTGTTTGAGCTCCTCTTTGGGTCTGAGGGGTGAGTTTGTCTTGATGCCGATGACGAAGTCTGCTCCCATCTCTTTGGTCTCAGCGGCGGGCAGGTTTTGGCTCACGCCTCCATCGATGTAGAGATGCCCATCCAGCTCGAAAGGCTCCAGAATGCTGGGCACAGAAAGTGAGGCACGCACAGCCTGCATCAGGTTTCCCTGTGTAAATATCACCTTCTCGCCGGTGAGCAGGTCGGTGGCTATACAACTGAAAGGGATGGGAAGCCGGGTAAAATCTACATCCGTGCCAGAACCGGCAAAGAGCCTGGCCAGCTCCAGATTGAGCCGATTGCCTATCCACACGGATGAGGGCAGCTTGATCTTTCCATGGTCATCAATGCCGAGGCTCCCCATACCGTAGGGAGCCCAACGCTTTTGCCCAATATACAGCTCCTTCCGCTTGAAAGAATCATCCATCGCATCCTGCCACTTCACTTTGAGCAGCATATCCTGGATGGACTGGGCATCATATCCCTGAGCGTAGAGTGCGCCGATCACGGCTCCCATGCTGGTTCCACAGATGTAGTCTGGCTGGATGCCATGTTCCTCCAGCACCTTCAGCACACCCAGATGGGCAAAGCCCCGCGCCCCTCCACCACTGAGGGCATAACCAAGCTTCGCCACCGCTCCCATCTGGCTAAACCCAAACAGGAGCAGTAGCAAAAGCAGGTGTTTAAATAGCTTAGTTTTTGTTAGAATACTGAGTCCTAATTGGACGTGCTGTCAGCCGGTGCCGCTTCCTCTGGCCTGTCCACGTGTTCGACCACCACTTCTGTGCGGCCAAAGACCGTGTTCAGCTCCATAAACACCTTGTCACCCACAGCATCGGGATTGATAACTTGCGCAGTATCGGCTATGCCAGAGTATGACTTTGTAGGTGTGTTCAGCGACCCGAACACCGTGGTGAGCTTTGAATCAAAGACCACATCATCCGGCAAGATAACTCGCCCTGAGCTAAAAACTACGTTCACCTTCACCGGCTTGTCGCCTGGCTTAACGTGAGTCAGATCAATATTTTGGGTGGCAAACACCGTGCTGTATTCGGTGAATTGCCCCTTGGCCTCTTTGTAGACTCTGCCGCTGGTGCATTTGAAAGAGCCACCAACCAAAAGCTTGATCCCAAACAGGATAATGACGATTGCAAAGAAGACTTTGGCAAGCGGGATATTAATGCCAAAGCCTCTTAAGATCAGGGACACTCCCCATAGTATCAGGAGGATTCCCCAAAATAGGTTACCGAAGAATATTCCCATCTTCATCTCCTACTCCTTTTTGTTATTTTAGTTGAAGCGCATCCTTCCAAGTGGCATATAGCTCTCGGGTGCTGAGCTTCAACGTGTCTCTAATACTCAAGGTGCCGTCGCAAGTGACTTCTCCCAAAAGCCAATACTCAAGGCCGGACTGCTGCACCAACTGAGTCACAGCCTCCAGATCGGATGGCTTCAGGGATATAATAACCGTGCTTTGGACTTCTCCAAATAAACTCAACAGAGGGTCATCTGATGCTGGAAGCGAAACTTTCGCACCGAGGTCTGTATTGCCAAAAAGGCACTCTGCCAAAGCCACACCCAAACCGCCATCCGAGACGTCATGCGCACTCTTGAGCAGCTTTTGGGAGCTGAGCTTCTGCAGCAGTTCAAGCAGGCGCTTATGCGCATCGATATCCAGTTTGGGCACTCTTCCAGCTACCATGCCATGACGGAATTCCAGATATTGGGAGGCTCCCAAATCCTCAGGCAGATTTCCGATCAACATGATCAGATCACCTTCATCCTTAAAGAACTGAGTGAGCGCAAGCTCCATGTCTTCCAAGAGTCCCAACATCCCGATCACAGGTGTGGGATAAACGGCACTTTCTGGATTTTCATTGTAGAGAGAGACGTTTCCGCCCGTGACGGGTGTATCCAAAGCACGACAAGCGTCTCCCATGCCTTTGATGGCTTGGCTAAAGCCCCAATAGATCTCTGGTTTGTAGGGATTGCCAAAGTTGAGGCAATTGCTGATGGCCAAAGGCTTTGCTCCTGTCGCTGCTACGTTGAGAGCAGATTCCGCCACAGCAGCTCTGGTTCCCTCATAGGGATCGAGATAGCAATAGCGGCCGTTACAATCCGTGCAGAGAGCGATGGCTTTATCTGTGCCCTTGATGGCCACTACTGCGGCATCCGAACCGGGCTCAACTACTGTGCCGATCTGCACCATGTGATCGTATTGCTGATACACTTTGGCTCGGGAGCAGAGGTTGTGATGTGCCAACATCGCAAGCAGCTCCTGGCCTGGGTCACGAGAGTTGTCCGCCTTGGGGATAACGGCGTTCTTCAGCCTTTGGAAGTATTCAGGTTCCTGAGTTTCGCGGGTATAGACAGGTGCTTTGCCACCCAAAATCAGATATTCCGGCGGGATTTCAGCTTCCACCACACCGTCGTGGACAATGCGTAAAACCGGCTCCTCAATTACTTCGCCGACCACCACAGCTTCCAAATCCCACTTGTGGAAAACGGCTTCCAGTGCGGGGAAATCCTTGGGTTCCACGATCACCAACATCCTTTCTTGAGATTCTGAAAGCATGATCTCATAGGGCGTCATCCCTGTCTCGCGTTGAGGCACTCTATCGGTGTGCATCTCGATGCCAACTTCACCTTTACCAGCCATCTCGGAGCTGGAACAGGTAAGCCCAGCGGCGCCCATATCTTGGATGCCCACCACCAAACCAGCGTTAATCACCTCCAAGGTGGCTTCCAGCAGCAGTTTTTGATAAAAGGGATCACCAACTTGGATGGCAGAGCGCATCTGGGCAGATTCATCTGAAATCTCCACGGAGGCAAAGGTGGTGCCATGGATGCCGTCACGACCTGTCTTTGCACCCACATAGACCACCAGGTTCCCCACTCCTTTTGCGGCGGAACGAGCTATCTTATCGTGCTTTACCAAGCCCACTGCCATGGCATTTACCAAAGGATTGCCATCATAACAGGGCTCAAAGTAGATTTCGCCACCCACAGTTGGCACACCGAAGCTATTGCCATAGTAAGAGATACCATGCACTGCTTCGCGGATCAGATAACGTGTATCGAAGTTGTCAGGGATGCCAAACCGTAGTGAATTCAGCGCAGCGATGGGACGTGCGCCCATGGTGAAGATGTCTCGCAAAATGCCTCCCACGCCTGTAGCAGCGCCGTGATAAGGCTCCAGTGCGGAAGGATGGTTGTGACTTTCGATCTTGAAGCAGATCGCCAAGCCATCGCCAATATCCACCACGCCTGCGTTTTCATCTCCAGCCTTGGCCAGCATGTAAGGGCCATCCTTTGGCAAGGTTTTGAGCAACTTTACAGAGTTTTTATAGCTGGCATGCTCGCTCCACATCACGCTGAAAATACCCAATTCCACGATGGTAGGTGTGCGCCCCATAATGCTCAAAATATACTCATATTCTTCATTGGTGAGGCCGTGTTCTGCTATCACTTCCGGGGTGATCTCGACTTGTTTCATTTTATATCTCCATTGCTTAAACTAAGTTTTCTATTTTCAATCAGATCGATCAATCTCGTGATCCTATCTTCTATGATCTCAAATGTCTTTTGATAATTGCCAAAATCGCTGCCGTAGGGGTCTTCAATGTCGCCCGGTTCGCCCACGATCTCGTTTAGTGTGTATATCTTATGCTTAAAGTGAGGCTCGTTGCTGCGGATAAAATCCCTCTGCCTCTCCTCCATCGTGAGCAACAGCCAGGATTCACTCACGATCTGAGGCGTAATCTGCTTGGAAACATGGGCTTGAGCTTCCAGAATGCCTTGGTTGAGAAGCAGTTGTAAGCTTCCAGTGGAGATCATATGCCCACCCTCAATCAGCCCGCAAGAATCCGCCCTCACATTCAGATTGTGCTTCGGAGCCATATAGTTAAAGAGCTTTTCCGCCATAGGACTCCGGCAGATATTTGCCGTGCAGACAAAGGTGATCTGAGGTGTGGCAAAGGACTTTCTGATCTCGTAAAAGGGGATGGAGCCTTCACGCAGGCATTTCAGCTCAGGCAGTCCCTGATTATGCCCTGCGACATACTCCACAATGGTGGAAGGCTGGGCATCTATAGGTAAGCCCTTAACAGCCGGATGGATAGCGACATCAAACCAATGGCGGTATTGACGCACTATCTTGCGATAATCTTCCTCAGCAGGCAAGAGTGAGATATTGATGCTTGAGCTCACGATGGGTTCATGGGCAAGGTCTATCAACAGCCTTAAGAGATTGTCATTAGGGACTCTGAAAGCCACCTTGCCATCAACCGCAAGATGGGCAAACTGAGGGTGATCACACTCAAAAACGAGCGTAAGATTGCCCGGCCAGTACTGCTTGCTCAGAGGGACGATCCGCTCCGGAACATGTATCCCCATATCCTCAAGCCACTTAGCATCGGGAACCAAAACGATAAAGCCCTTGCTGTCCTCCCTGTGCTTCAAGCTGCAAATCCGCTGAATTGTGGCCTGATCCGAGGCCAAACAACCTATGCCAAACATTGATCCTGTATGGTGCAGGATAGTTTTACCCTGCAGGCCCTCTTTGGCCATAAACTTTTCCAATTTCCTCACAGAAGGTGCGATCAAATTCTTCATCTATATAATCACTCCAAATATCGCATTGGGTCTATTGATTTGCCGTCTTTCCTCAGCTCAAAGTGGAGCGAGGGCTCGGTGGCGGAACCAGTGGAACCACTGCGTGCAATCACTTGACCCTTAGTGACTTTGGTGCCCACCGATACACTGATGCTGCTGTTGTAGGCATACACGGTG
>JAKQWO010000026.1 GCA_029561955.1 Candidatus Cloacimonadota bacterium | reverse complement strand
GATCGCCAGCATCATCAGCCGCGGTGGAGACATCTGGGACATGCAGGCTTTTGAACAAGCCTACGCACCTCCATTTTCCAGTGCCAAAGACCCCGTCAATATGGCTGCATTGGTGGCTGAAAACATCATCAACGGCTTGGTGAAAGTCATCCATTGGCACCAAATCCCCGATCTTGACCTTAATGAAACCATGATCATAGACGCTCGCACACCCGAAGAATATCAGTTGGGGCATATCCCCGGCAGCGTCAACATCCCCCTGCAACAGATACGCAAACGCCTGGACGAGATACCTAAAGACAAAAAGATCGTCGTCAACTGCAAAACCGGCGGACGCTCCTATATGACCGCCAGAATCCTGATGCAAAACGGCTTTAAGGCAGTCTACAACCTCAGCGGTGGCTACACTACCTACAAAGCAGTTACCCAAAAACAGAGCAATGAAGACATCTTTGGGGATGATCAGTTGAAGAGTGACGCTAAAACAACACCTGCAAGCACACCAACCCCCACAACGGGTGTCACCATCGAAGCTGACGCCTGTGGATTGCAATGCCCCGGCCCCATTATGAAGCTAAAGACCGAGATGGATAAGCTCAAAGACGGCGATATACTCAGGATCTCAGCTTCTGACCCAGGCTTTGCCACCGACGCACCCTCATGGAGCAACGTCACCAGCAACAAGCTGCTAAGTCTGGAAACCAAGGGCAACAAGATCATCGCCACCATCCAAAAAGGCGCAGGAACACTGCCGGAAAAGAGCGGCGTTACAAACGATGACAAAACCTTCGTGGTCTTCAGCAACGACCTCGATCGCGTCCTAGCTGCATTTGTGATCGCCAACGGAGCCGCAGCCTTAGGCAAGAAAGTGACCATGTTCTTCACCTTCTGGGGACTCAGCGTAATCAAAAAGCCCAACGCCCCCAAAGTGGAAAAAGACATGATGGCCAATATGTTTGGCATGATGTTGCCCAAGAGCTCGCTGGGACTGGGACTCTCCAAGATCAACTTCGCTGGCATAGGCCCCAAAATGATGCGTCAACGCATGAAAGACAAAAATGTCGACTCCATCGAAACCATGATCAAACAAGCCATCAAGGCCGGTGTGAAACTCATCGCTTGCCAGATGAGCATGGACGTGATGGGAGTGAAAGCCGAAGAGCTCATTGATGGCGTCACCATCGGCGGCGTAGCAACCTACCTGGAAGCTGCAGAAAAAAGCAACGTAAACCTATTCATCTAATCAACATAACACAAGAATTCAAGGCGCCCTGAGATACGGGTGCCTTTTTTGTGTACGGGCGCTCTGTACGGGCGGTCGCCGAACCGCCGCTGTACTGTCGCTCCGTACGGTCGCTCGCCAAAGCGACCAAAGAGAAAATATGTTCTTTAGCCACACCCTGAATTGCCAGCTCGGTGAACCGGATTTCAAAACTTTGTCGTAATGCACGAGAGTGTCTTTAATTGCGGTTTTTATGCCCGTCTGGGAACACTTTATGAGCTTGCAATGAACAATATCTCTCGCTGAGAGCGGATTTTACTTGACAGTTTCTGCCCCTTTTATATCCTAAGCCGTCAGATACGAATCTGCCTTTTATATTCTTTTAAGGGAGTGTTATTTTGCTAATTCAGAAGTATTTTGAAACTCGGCTTGATCTCATTGAGAAGGGCCTTGACAGCTTTCTCAGCTTTGAGGATAAACATGCCTCGGAGCTGAAAGAGGCGATGCGTTATGCCGTAATTCCAGGTGGCAAGCGTTGGCGTCCTTTGATGCTGCTTGCCGTATTTGAGATGCTCACCGGCATGAAGAAGACCAAGGTTTTAAACGATGCCGTCTTGGCAGCCGTTGCCGTGGAGTTGTGTCATAACGCCGCATTGATTCATGATGATCTTCCCAGTGTGAAAAATAATAAGCTGCGGAGAGACATCCCTGCCGTGCATCAGAAATATGGCAATGCCATTGCCATCCTTGCCGGAGATGCGCTTTACACCTTGGCTTTTGAGGTGGTGGGCAACATCTCAAACAAAGAACACGCTATCCAAGCCACCCGGATTCTTTCTTCCTACACCAAGTCCTATGGCCTGATCGGCGGACAGATGGTGGATTTGGAAATGAAGCACAAGGTGATGAAAATCAACTCTTTGCGTTTTATCGACATGAAGAAGGTGGGTGCCTTGCTTCAGGCTTCTGCAGATATCGCCTGCGTATTGGCGGAAGCTGAAGAAGAGGACAGGATAGTGATGAACACCTATGCTTCCAATCTGGCCCTTTGCTATCAGATGATCGAAAACATCGCTTCGGATTATAACCGGGGTGGCGAAGGTTTGGATTTTGATGAGGAATTTGTTCCTTCGAGTCGCCGCACTTATACCGGCATTTTGGGCTTTGACAAGGCTCGCAGCCAAGTGGAAAAGATGCTTGATGATTGCGAGCGGATGCTCAAACCCTATTCCAACCGCAACGTCTTGGACGAATTTATCCAGATGCTGCGAGACACACTACCATAAAGAAAGGACACATGATCGATATTCACTGTCACATCATTCCAGGTATTGATGATGGCAGCAAGGATTTCACCAACTCTGTCAGCCAGCTCTTGGCGATGGATGCCGGTGGAATCACGCATGCCTTCCTAACCTCACATTACCTCAAGGGACATTACGAATATAGTAGGGAAGATTACATGCGAAAGCTGGAGGCGTTACGGGCCGGAGTTAGAGGCAAGGGTGCGAAACTGAAGCTGCATCCGGGCTTTGAGGTCTTTCTTTCGCCTTCGATTTTGGAAGATATCAATCAGAAAAATCTTACTTTGGGCGATTCAAAATACGTGCTGGTTGAGACAGAGCTAAACGGCCTCTACGATGATTTTAGCCAACATACCTTTGAGCTCTTGAGAGCGGGTTATAAGCCCATCTTGGCACACGCAGAGCGCTATGTGAGCGTGATGAAGCGGCCGAGCTCGGTGCGTAAATTGATCGAGAGAAACATCTACATCCAAGTTAATACGGGCTCGCTGGTGGGACAATATGGCGAGAAAGTGCGTCAAACCGCCTGGATTTTATTGGATAATGGCTGGGCTCACCTCTTGGGCTCAGACGATCATGTGCGCGGGCCCTACAGATCATATTTTGATGCGGTAAACAAGATCAAACACCGCATCGATAGCCGCACCGCTCAATTACTCAGCCGTGAGCACGCAGAGATGATCTTGGCAGATGAAGACATCCCTTACAAATACGTGCATGTGGAAAGGCGGCACCGCTCCAAGTCCAATAGCATCTGGAGATGGATATTCGGCTGATGACGAGCTCCATCCTCATCACCGGAATCACCGGCCTGATCGGTGGCAATGTCTTGAGGGCGATTTTAGCCCTCGATAGCAGCTTTGAGATCACGGCTTTGGTGAGGCCGGGCACGTCCAAGAGCAGATACGCATCCTTTGGCGACAGAGTGGAAATCGTGGAGCTGGATTTGGCGGATATCAAAGGGATCAATGCCTGGCTGGAAAGCCGCAATTTTGATATAGTGATGCACATCGGCGCCTTGCGGGGTGGCAGAAAGTTTGGCAAACAGACCTACCTCAAAGCCAACCTCCACAGCACGCAAGCCTTTTGTGAATACTGCCTCAAGACGGGTGCGCAATTGCTCTTCTGTTCATCTGTGGGAGTGTTTGGCGCCATTCCCAAAGAGCTGCCTGCACAAAACCTTTCCCCACGAAATGCTGATAACTACTATCACTACACCAAGATACAAAGCGAAGGCTATATCCAGAAGGCGGTTTTACGGGGCTTGAAAGCGGCAATCCTCCGACCGGCGATCACCTATGGCCCGGGTGATAACGGCTTTCCGCAGACCTTGGTCAAGATGGTGGAAAAGCGCATCTTCCCGCTCATCAAGAAACGGGTCTGGATACATCTTTGCCATATCCAGTTGATCACAGATGCTTTTATCTGGCTTTTGCAAAACGATTGGGAGAGCGGTTTGGCACTCAACGTGGCGGATCGGGAACCGGTGCAACTGCATGCCTTGGTCAATTTTATCTATCGGCAGAAGCGTGGGAAAAACTATCCCGCCCTGCTACAAGTGGACGAAGGCTGGTTTAGCAGGGGCGAAAAGATAGCGAGATGCCTCAAAAATGAGCTCTGGATCAGCCGCTTTGAGCTGATCTCCAAAAGCTGGTTTTACAAGGTGGCCGATACCTTTGAGCTGATGCAACTGGAGCCCATCTTCACCATCCCCAGCTTCAATATCCTGATCAAAGGCAAGCGCTGATGGCTATCCCTATTATCAACAACTGGCGCAACTACTTTGAACATGGCGATGAGGGACTTGGCTCCAGCTATGAACGCATCATTTTAAATAATATCCTGCTGGATTTGGCGAAAAAGTATGAGATAAAAAGCGTGTTAGAGAGCCCCAGCTTCGGTTTCACGGGGCTCAGCGGTATCAACCTGGTTGCTTTGGCCAAAGAAGGAATCAGGGTAAATCTGGAAGACCACGACGAGCAACGCATCCAAATGATCAAAGAGCTGTGGAAAAGCTTGGATCAAAGTATGGAGATCAGATACAATGCCGACTACCGGGTCTTGGACTATCCGGATCAGAGCTTTGATCTCAGCTTTAGCTTTTCGGCCTTGTGGTTTTGCCAGGATTTGCGCTCGTATCTCTCCGAGCTGGCAAGGGTGAGCAAAAAGTGCATCCTGATCAGCGTTCCCAACCGCAGCGGCTTGGGCTACAAATCGCAGTTGCAGGACTATAGCCCCCAGCGTTATCCCTATCTGCAAATCTCGCATATAGACTCCGCCTCCTTCATCTATCTGCTGGACAAACTGGGCTGGAGCTTGATAGAAAGCCGGCTTTTCGACTGCCCGCTCTGGCCGGATATCGGGATGAGCAAGGAGGACTTTTTACAGAAGAAGCTGGGCATCAAGCTGAGGGTCAAGGAGCGGGGTGGTGGTGCTGTTGTTCAGCGACCGCCCGTACAGAGGGCCCGCACTGAGAAAGAGCCGCTTTCCATTTTGGATTATTATCGGGGTAAAGATGAGGGTTTTGCCAGACGCATGCTGCAGTATGATCTGTTTGAGCGTCATGCAACGCAAGGTTTTAAGCGCATCTGGGCGCATCACGAATACTTCCTCTTCGAGCCGAAGCAGTGACTAAAAAGCAAGCACTGTTCTTGATCTTGGGGCTGATTTTGGGCATCCTGCTCGTAGTCCTGTGGTTGAGAATGGTAGATATAAACGAGCTTTGGCAAGCCATCCAAGGGGTCAGAGTTTCAACACTGATTTTGGCTTTGGGCTTTTATATGCTGGCTTATTTTGTGCGCAGCATCAGATGGCATCTGCTCATGGACAGCTCACGGCGACCCACGCTGTTAAAGGTCTGGAGTTACAGTCTGATCGGCAATATGATCAACTACCTCATCCCCATCCGTGCAGGCGAAGTAGCCAAGGCTTGGTTGCTGAGGAAACAGGACAACATCCCCATAAGCTCCGGACTCTCCATCATCTTTATCGACAAGAGCTTCGACACCTTCGGCATCTTTTTAGCTCTGGCCTTGCTGCCCTTTTTGGCTCTCAAGCTAAACGCTGCCATGTATATTTTAATGGGGGGATTGGCTTTGGTGTTTGTAATATCTGTAGGATTGGTGCTTTTGGCGATGTTCAATCCTCAAAAGGTGATCCTTGTGCTCAGAAAGCTGTTCTTTTGGCTGCCCAAACGCTTTCATGCCAAGCGGGATGAGTTTATCCGGCTCTTCATCGGTGGCATGGATTTATTTAGATCGCAGCCGCTGAAGCTGGTTGGGGCTTTGGGATTTACCATCTTGGGAGTGATCTTGGATGGCCTTTACTTTTGGCTCATCTTTAGAGCTTTCGATCTGGCTTATCCCTTTGCGATGGTGCTCTTTGGCTACACGCTGATCAACCTCAGCTACGCCTTGCCGCAGCCGCCAGCACAACTGGGATCAAACCAATGGATGATGATCATCATCTTTAGTTTGGGATTTGGATTGACAAAAGCAAGTGCCTCCGCTGTGATGACCTTGGCGCACGTGTTGACCGCGGTGCTGATTGTCCTAAGTGGCGGGATCGCACTCAGCATCACGGGTAGCCAGATCCTCAAGAAGATTTTTACAGGAGAAAACTTATATGACTAACGAGCAAATGATAGAGCGAATCGAACAATTGAAGGTAGCCAAAGACGAGCTACTTCAGCATATACATAGAGTAATTATTGGCCAGGATGAAGTGATAGAGCAGCTATTGATCGGCCTTTTTGCCGGTGGGCATATGCTGATCGAAGGGGTGCCGGGCTTGGCTAAAACATTGCTCATCTCCACGTTGGCCAAAGCGCTGAACCTCAGCTTTGGACGCATCCAATTCACGCCCGACCTCATGCCCTCAGACATCACGGGATCGGATATCTTGGTGGGATCCTCCACCGAGCGCGAGTTTCGCTATATCAAAGGCCCCATCTTTGCCAATATCATCCTGGCAGACGAAATCAACCGTACACCTCCCAAAACTCAGGCTGCACTCCTGCAAGCCATGCAGGAATATAGCGTTAGCAGCGGCAATCAAACCAGAGCTCTGCCTCTGCCCTTCATCGTGATGGCCACCCAAAACCCAATCGAACAGGAAGGCACCTATCCCCTTCCGGAAGCACAACTTGACCGCTTTATGTTTCATGTTCAGATAGATTATCCGGATCGGGAAACGGAGCTGCAGATCGTGAAAAGCACGACCACAGACAAGCAGGTGGAAATCCAGAGCCTCTTGGACGCCGAGAAGATACTTGCTGCCCAAGCAGCGGTGAGAGGCTTGCCTTTGGCTGATCACGTGCTCCAATATGCGGTGGATTTGGCTCGCTCCACCCGCCCCAACAGCCCCGAAGCTCCCGAAAGCGTGCGCAAATGGATCAGTTGGGGAGCCGGACCCAGAGCCTCACAAAACCTCATCTTAGCCGCCAAGGCAAGAGCAGCCCTGGATGGCAGACTTAGCCCTTCGGAAGAAGATGTGCGCCAAGTGGCAAAACCCGTGCTCAGTCATCGCATCCTGCTTTCCTTCACGGCGGAAGCGGAAGGCGTCAGCACCCGTGACATCATCCAACAACTCATCGGAGTAAAGTCATGAAAAAACTCATCCTTTCCCTCATCATTTTTAGCTGTATCTTGAGCCTAAGTGCCGTAGACGACAGGTTTTTACAGCCCATCGTCAGAGTTGCCAGCGGCCAGGCTTTGGGCATCCAAGTATTTGACGATCAGGTGATCACCCGCAATCAAAACCAGATCTGGATTTACAACATCTTCAATCTCTTCCGGCCTTCCATCGAGGCATCCTTCCTCTCCGGCGCAGCGATCGAAGACTTTGACCTCGTGGGAGATAACTACCTCTACGTGGTCACACGTGAACCGGCAAACATCATCGTGCCGGTGGATTCGCTCAATTCCTACTCCCGCATCTATTTCAACGAACACCTACCTGGGGACAAAATCACCCGCGAAGGCAGCACGGTCTACGTGGCTGATCGCTTTAAAGGCATAGATATCATCAACATCGGCAAAGGTGGGCTCAGGGAAATCATCTCCACCTTCTCCACCAATTGGGGCATAAAAGATTTTGAAGCCATCTACCCCAACCTCTACGCACTCAACGATTTCGGCCTGGTGACGGTGGATATTACAGACCAACAATTTCCCCAAGCCAGAGGCCAAAACTATCAGATCCCGGAATCTCGCTGTTTGGTGAAAAACAAGGATACCGTCTGGGTGGGCGCCGGCAAAAACCTGCTTGGCATCAATGTCCGCGACCTCAAAAACCCCTACCTCACCACCCAATATCGGATGCCAAACGAAATATTAGACTTGGAAGTTTCGGACGACCGCCTCTACCTGGCTTTGGGACGCGGTGGCGTGAAGATTCTGGATGTGAAAAACCCCTTGCAGATCGAGGATGTCAACACCATCAATACACCCTACAGCGTCTATGACGTAGCTCTGAGCGAGGATTTGGTCTTCCTGGGACTCGGCAGGGATGGCTGGTGTATTTATCAGTATAAATAGTCATCAGTCGGCTTAAGCGACCAAAATAGTAGCCGGCGGTCGCCGAACCGCCGCACCCGTAGCCGGTGCTCGCCGAAGCACCGCATGCAGGCGCAGCCTGCAACAGACAGCGGCTTTGCCGCTTAAAACATCAAGCTCCGCTTGATTGCGGCGGTATGGCAACCGCCGGCTACCAGGGCTGCGCATGCTTTTTGCTGCAATCCGTATGGCATTGGGGCTGTTTTTCCCCACGAATTACACGAATTATCACGAATTATTGCCGTTTGACGCTGGCATCGTAATTGACGATTATAGGCCAAAAGTCAGGCCAGATGCGGAAGCTATATTTCTCAATTGACAGAAACCCCGCAATCAAACATCTTGTCAAAAAGAAAAACCAAGGAGGTATCCTGATGGAAAAGGATAAAAACTTCGAAGAGTTATTGCAAAAGGCCGAGGCAGGAGATGCAAGGGCACAGTATACATTGGGTATGATGTATGCTGATGGAGATGGAATCGAACAAGACTATACTGAGGCACTCAAATGGTTCAAAAAAGCCGCTACTCAGGAATATGCACCCGCACAGAAGGCTGTGGGTGTAATGTATTGTGATGGCCTTGACCAGGATTATGCTGAAGCAGTAAAGTGGTTCCAGCAAGCCGCAGATAACGGAGATGTATCCTCACAATTCCTGTTGGGCTGTCTCTACCATGGTGGTCTGGGAGTGGAACAGGATTCTGCCAAGGCGATTGGCTGGGTTCTCAAGAGTGCAGTTCAAGATTATGCTGATGCACAGTATCAAATGGGCATCATATATGGCGAAGGGCATGGCGTGGAACAAGACTATGAAGAGGCTGCAAGATGGTCTCAAAAAGCGGCAGAACAAGGAAATACGGCAGCCATGAGGTATCTGAGCATGTTGTATGAAGAACACTTGAGCGTAGAATGGAAAGACTATGAAGCAGAATACTGGCTCCGTAGAGCCGCAGAATCTGGGGATCTGAAAGCACAGCTCGAATTGGGCTTGAAGCTTTATGATCCTTATCTTAGTTCTTTAGAACTGGACACTTCAGAAGCCGCAATATGGTTTCGTAAGGCTGCCGATCAGGGTAGTTCATCTGCCAAATATTACCTGGCCAGTCTGTATTATCAAGGCGACGGTGTGAAAAAGGACCTTGTAGCAGCGGAGAAGCTCTATCGTGAAGCCGCTCTGTCAGGTCATGATGATGCGGCGAGCTCCTTGGGCAGAATGTATTATGATGGCAAGGGTGTAGATCAAGATTATCGTGAGGCACTGAAATGGTTTGAAGAGGCCGCAGAGGCTGGAAACGGTTCTGCACAGTACAAATTGGGCTGGATGTACCGTAATGGTAAAGGCGTAGAGCAGGATTTTGCCCAAGCAGAAAAGTGGTTCCGCTTAGCCGGTAAAAAAGGATATAGCGTTGACTACATCTTGGAAAAGATGCATAACGGTGAGCATGATGATGATCAAGAAGATAAAGAATGGGATTATGACAAAAAGATGGCACAATATAGAAAAGACGCAAAAGCTGGAAACCCGGAAGCCATGTACCTGCTGGGCACCAAATATGAAGATATACAAGACGATTTACGGGAAGATTCTGATGCGATGAAGTGGTATCGCTTAGCCGCTCAACATGGATATGCAGAGGCACAGTATAAATTGGGAACACTGTATTTTAATGGCTGGGATGTAAATCAGAACTATGATGAGGCTCTGAAATGGTTTGAAAAGGCCGCAGAAACCGGATACACTGAAGCGATGAATCATTTGGGCGACATCTATCAGAAAGGCGAGGTCGTAAAGCAGGATTACGAGACAGCAGCAAAATGGTATCGTAAAAGCGCAGAACTGGGGGACAGGGAGGGTAAATGTAAATTGGGATGTTTATATCTGCACGGCAAAGGTGTTGAGCAGGATGGTGCCAAAGGCATAAAACTGTATCTTGAGGTAGAAAAGACTGGAAGTATGATGTTACAACGCCGCATAGGCGACATCTATTATTATGGTGAAGGCGTAGAACGAGATACTGCTGAAGGACTAAAGTGGTATCTGAAAGCCGCAGAAGCTGGATGCGAAGATGCAATGCTTAAACTGGGGGAGATATATTACTTTGGAGATGGAGTTGATCAAGATTATGACACTGCACTGACATGGTTCCGTAAAGTCGCAGACCTGCATAATAGAGAGGCAAAATACATGCTGAGTTTGATGTATTATCACGGCCATGGCGTAGAGCAGAATTATGAAACCGCTTTCGAATGGATACAAGATACCTCACCTTATTTCATCAATAGAAAAGCACGCTTCACCCTCGGCATGATGTATTATTACGGCCACGGTACAAAGAAGAATGATGTCAGAGCATTTAGCAACATTGGCTCAGCCGCAAAGTCAGGACATGCACAAGCACAGTACCAGAAGGCTCTGATGTATCTGGAAGGCATCGGCACCAAGGCAGACACTGAAAAGGCGTATTTCTGGATTTCCATCGCTGCTGATAATGGATATGAAGACGCCATCGAGAAAAAAGCTGAAATAGCTGAGGAACTATCCCAAGAACAGAGGAATAAAATCGACGTCAGAGCCAAATGGTGGCTGCAGAGATACAAGGAAAATGCAGCCCTATTTGCGCACCATGATTTCTATTAGTCAATACTGTCGCTAAAGATACCTCCTTTAGCCCTGTTTTACAGATGCGTTTCTTGCAGGCCCCTTACTTACCCGCAGGGCGATACCACGGCGATACTCGGGATTTTCCCGGGAGTCACCGAGTAATCACCGGGCGGGGGAGTAAGGAAGGGGGCGGCGTGTACGGGCGGTCGCCGAACCGCCGGTGTACAGGAATCGCCCGTACGAGGCACCTCTACAAATGTACGTACATGTACCCAGACAAATCAGTGCTTCGGCGAGCACCCGTAAGAGTGATCAAGTGTTGTCGGCTTGGTCGGTCCGGCGACCGACCCTACATAAATCAAACGCCTACCATTTTAGCAGGAATTCATATCCGGACTTCGGCATGGGAAAAAGTGGGACTTTCAGAAATATTCGACTGCCGGACGGGAAAATGTAACAGGAAACAGCCCTCTTTGACCCTCCTCAAAGCCGCTGTTTATGCGGCGTCCCTGCCCCACTCCTGCTCGGCTCTTGCCCCGTGGAGCAAGAACGGTATAGGATAGCAAGAGGTTACACGTTTGGGCGGGGAAGATACTCAGAAAGAGGTGAACCTTTGCAAAAAGTCAAATGTCTCGATATATTCTCGGTTTTCTAAGGGAAATTAAGGGCGAAAAAGGCACTTCATACGGACGGTCGCTAAACCACCGACGGTAGTGTCTCAGAGGTTGGTGTAAAATAGGTAACCGTTTTGAAGAAAAAGGTTGAGCCGATTCCCACTCTTTATTTTATGGTTCTCACCACAACGAAAACTAAAGGAGAATCAAATGACTCAACCGGAGACAACGAAAA
>JAKQWO010000007.1 GCA_029561955.1 Candidatus Cloacimonadota bacterium | reverse complement strand
GCTCTACCAACTGAGCTATGCCCGCTCGCATCTGTAAACTAAGATATAGAATTAACCTGTTTTGTCAATGCTAAAATGCCATCATTCCCATTCAATGGTGGCGGGAGGCTTGGAGCTGATATCGAAAACCACTCTATTAACTTGTTTTACTTCCTCAATGATGAGGGAGGACACGTGCTCCAGGAATTCATAGGGTAGACGTGTGACGCTGGCACTCATGGCGTCTTCGCTATTGACAGCTCTGAGAGCACAGACGCTTTCGTAGGTGCGCCTTCCGTCTCTGACGCCCGTGCTACGCAGGGGTAATAGAACCGCAAAAGCTTGCCAAGTCGTGTGATATAAATCCCAAATCCTGAGTTCACGAATGAAGATTTCATCTACCAATTGCAGTGTGTGCACTCTTTCGGGATTCACTTCGCCCAAGATGCGCACTGCCAATCCAGGCCCAGGAAAGGGATGCCTATCCAGCAACTGAGAGGGTAAACCGAGGCTTAGTCCCACTTGGCGAACTTCATCCTTGAAGAGGTTTCTGATAGGCTCCACCAGTGATAGCTTCATAGTTTCAGGTAAGCCGCCCACGTTGTGGTGGCTTTTTACCTGGATACTCTTGCCATCTGCACCGATGCTTTCGATTACGTCAGAATAGATAGTCCCTTGAGCTAACCAGCGGGCATCCGGATACTTGGCTGCCTCGGCATCAAATACATCGATAAAGGTGCCGCCGATGATCTTACGCTTAGTTTCCGGGTCTTCAACGCCTTTGAGCTTGCTGTAAAATAGCTCGGCAGCGTCTACAAAGCGGATGTTCAGCTCAGGCATGCAGTTAAAGAACTCTCTCACTCTCTTTGCCTCTTCATAGCGCATACAGCCATGATCCACAAAGATGGGGATCAGCTTGTCTCCAATCGCTTTATGTAGGAGAGCGGCCACCACGGAAGAGTCTACGCCTCCGCTGAGGCCGAGGATGACGGTATCTGATTTCACCTGTTCTCTGATCTTGCTAACTGCCTCTTGGATGAAGGCTTCCGGAGTCCAGGTGGACTGAGTCTTGCTGAAGAGAACAAAGTCCTGAAGCAGGTTTAGATCAAGCTTATGTATGCAGTAGAGAGGAAGATCAGGACTTGCAGGGATGAGCTTTTCTTCACTATAGATAGGTGGTTTTTGCAGGTGTTTCTGGATAGCTTCAGCCGTATTACCGATGGATAAAATAGGAATACCCAAATCCCAGATCCCCTCATCTGGTAATAGGTTAGCTTGGCTGGCATCAGAGAGAATCAGTGCCTTAGGGCCATGTGCTGCGATGTCTTTGGCATTATAAGGCAGCACTTCGGTGTAGAAGTGTTTTAGGCGCAAGCTCTTGGCGATCTTCTGCGCTTCAGGTGAACCGAAATCCAAAACTATAATAGTATCATGCTTCATTGTCATCTCAGGAAGGGGTTGTTGGCCTTTTCCAAGCCAATGGTGGTTTGAGGACCGTGACCGGGGAAGACGATCACGTCATCTGGCAGCACAAACAGCTTTTCTCGGATGGAGCTGATAAGGCTGGTGTGGCTGCCTCCGGGGAAGTCGGTGCGTCCGATGCTGAGCTCAAAGAGGGTGTCGCCGCTGATCAGGTATTTCTCAGTGTGGAGGCATATTCCTCCGGGTGTGTGGCCTGGGGTGTGGATCACCTTGAGCTCATGCTCGCCCAGTTTCAGGGTGTAACCATCTTCCAGCAGCACATCTGCTGCCCTAATTGGCAGGGAGCTGCCCATATAAGCACTGAGGTTCTTAAGGTTGTCTGTGAGCATGGCTGCATCATCTTTGTGGATTGCCAAGGGTGCATTTAATCTCTCTGCAAAGAAATAATTTCCGCCGATGTGGTCACCGTGTCCGTGTGTGTTGATGATCATCTTGATCTTGAGACCCAAGTCTCTGATTCTTTCCAGCAGCACTTCGGAAGGGGCAGCGGGGTCAACCACGATGCCTTCAAGTGATACATCATCATATAGCAGCCAAGTATTGGTGCCGTAGTCTCTTAGCAGTATGAAGGGTTCAATGTGTAACATCTTTATTTCCTAATCGATTGATATTTTGTATTGCGCCAGGGAGTCCTTGGAGCACTTGTGTGCCATTATCTGAGCAGATTCAATGCTGTCAATGCTATAAATTACCATTCCCGGTTCCGTGGCTTTATTGCAGTAGGAAAGCAGGATGGAGGCGGCTAAGCTCAGCTCTTCTTGCCTGGCACCCAAGGTAGTGAGCACACCCAAAGGCCCGGGCACATCCTTTATCTGCATACGGGGCAAGCTCTTGGCAGCTTGGTCGAGGCCCAAGTTATCATCCTTGTGCCTGCCTACGATCAGCTTCAGAGTGGGTGAGAGGCGGAAGTGGCGCCCCCACTTGAGCAATTCGATCTGTAAAGGGTTGTCTTGCCAGTGATTGATCAAATCACTCAGACGCAAAGTAAAGCTAACATCGGTGAGCAAACAGCCTCCACCGGGAGAAGGGTAGTCTTTGATTCCCAATCTGTTAGCCAGCTCCATCTGCTGGGTGCGTCCCCGTCCTTGCAAATCCAACATTTCCTCTTTATCCACCCAGCCTTCCAGGATGGGTTTGCTGTCGGGAAGCAGCTTTTGACTCAAAGGGCGGATGATGAGGTCTTTCATTTCGCTGCCCTTGGATACTTGCATGAGGGACTGAAGGCGTTGAGACATAGGCCGTTGCCCAAGCACTTCACCGGAAATGATGAAGGAAGCGCCCAGCTCATCAAGCATCTGCCCTGCAAGCTGAAACATCAAGGCACGACAGTCGATGCAGGGATTGTGGTTCTTTCCATAGCCATATTTGGGGTGTTGGACTATCTTCAGATGCTCATCGGTGATGTCCCTTACGATCAGTTCTATATCGTTTGCCTCAGCACTTTTGATCGCTTTGTCCGGCATCAAATAAGGCGTTGAGAAAAACACGCTATGGACTGTGTAGCCAAGCTGTTGCATCCACTTTACCGCCAAGATGCTGTCCAATCCTCCGGAAAAGAGGGCGATGGCTGAGTGTTCCCGTTGTTTGTTCATTCTGTTCAAATCCTATATCTTGATGAAAGTCAAAAAAGCAGGCTCCTAACGAACCTGCTTCCTAACTTCTTTAAGCTCAACTTGATGAGTGAGTCTCAATATCGGATAAAAAAAAGATGGAGCTAAATGGGGGATTCGAACCCCCGACCTACTGATTACGAATCAGTTGCTCTACCGGCTGAGCTAATTTAGCTTCAATCTTTTGTGATACGTAAGCTGAGCGGTTTTGCGGGGTTATCCGTAAATTTAGCTACGTGCTCACGCCTAAAATCATGATCCTCGTAAGGGACTAAGTTTTCACCCAAACTTAGTCTCATTTGAGGTATAGTGATCAGCTTAAAACTGATGTCTGTGCCTTGTGAAAGGTTTCTTGGATACCAAAACTCTTCCGGACTGAGGGAGATGCAATCTTGGCCGAATGCGTTGGCTTCAAAAGGCATGTCCAGATAGTAGTTAATTTTGACGATAATCTGCTCAGGAAATTGGGGATAGTCATCCAGCGGTACAACGCAGAATTGTGCTGGAGAGTCGTCCGCTAAGATGCGCTCATCTTCAAGCGGCGGGCTAAAGGTGAGTTTGCTGTAGATCCTGAAGCGAGTGGGCTTGTTATTGATCTGCATAGCTTGAATATGAGCAGCTTTGGGCAGGAAGAAACCCATATGGGCAAGATCGTCTACATCTGCCTTGTCGGCGATCGCAACAACTTGGAAATAAAGACGTTGAAGCTCTGCTGAAAAGCGAAGCTCGAGATTAAGTTCCTTGGCAGGGAATTGCTTTGCCAAAGGTGTGGACAGCTCGCTTGGCTCCTGTGCAAACAGTGGCAAGCACAAGATAAGCAAAGCCGTAAAAAGTAAAAGTGACTTTTTCATCTTTAGCTCCTTATTTTATTTTTCCGATCACTGGAAGCTAACTATGGATAGTGGCGGTTTTAGTCAAGCCTTTTATTTAAGCTGGATTCAAAAGGTGGCTTAGGTTTTCAATATCAACAAGTTGTGAGATCGTGTTTTGTCTGAAATTGACAAACTATGAGCAGTCCGGTGTGTTCTTGCTGGCTTCTTCCTTGCTTTGCCGCCCGGTGATTACTCGGAGCCACTCGGGAAAAACCCGAGTATCTCCACGGCATCACCCTGCGGGTAAGTAAGGGCCAAGTAGGTAGTGTCCCATGGTCAAGCCAGATGGCTCACGGCATTATAGAATATCCGTCAAAATCTTGATCATCAACAGGATGAGAACCAGGATAAAGATGATTTTGATCAGCTTGTTGCCCTTTTTGAGCACCATGGAGGAGCCCAGTAAGTTGCCGGCAATTCCACAAATTGCAGCAGGGATGGCGATGGCGTAAAGCACCTTGCCCGCTATGATAAAGCCCATCAGAGCAGCGAAGTTGGAGGCCAAATTGACCAGCTTGGCATTGGCGTTAGCGGTCACGAAGTCATATTTTAGCATCAGAGTGTAGATGAGGATGAGAAAGGTGCCTGTGCCTGGGCCAAAGAAGCCATCATAAAAGCCGATCACCAAGCTAGCTAAGCTCCCTAAGGCCAGCCTCTTACTCAGATTGATCTGCAGGGCACGATTGACTGTTCCCGTCTTGGGCATTGCGAGGATGACGACTGCGACAATTGGGATCAAAACCAGCAGCAGTATGTTTAAAAAGCTTGCTGAAACGCGGAGTGCGGTTTGGGTGCCTATCCACGATCCCATCAGGCCAAAAACTGCACCGATAAGAGCGACAGGGACGTCCAAAAGTCCCTCTTTCAGAAAGCGGGCTGTAGTGAAGGTGGTGCCACTGAAAGAGGCAAACTTATTTGTGCCTAAGGCAACAGCAGGCGGGATGCCGATGCTCCAATATGCGGGCAAAGTGATGAGGCCACCACCTCCAGCGATGGAATCGACAATCCCTGCCAAGAATACCAGCGGCAAGACGATGAGATAATCAAGTGCACCAAGTTGGATATTCATCTTAAAGCTCCGCTCTAAACTCCAGCTTGAGCCGATGTTTGATCTTTTCTTTGGGATAATCGTCCAGGGAATAGTCCAGGCTGGCGGTGCTAAACTCATTTATCCTATAGTTCATATTCAGCTTGAATCCGAGGATGAAGCCGCCTCTTTTCTCCGGTAGAAAGCTCAGGAAACCTTCCTGATCACGCACGTTGTACTGCAGCTTCAACTCACTGGAAATTTTGCCTTTCAGCGCCCAGCCACCTCGATAACCCGGTTGTAAGCCAACACCCCAAAGCCTGAAAGCATCTGTATTGGTGGTAGAGCTTCCATTTTCATCAAAAGCGAAGATATCCAACCGGATGATGTTGTGCTTACCAAAGTTGCGCATCACGAACCCGTTGATATTGTTATTCTTAAGTTTGCTGCCATAGCGATTGTCCTCTTCTTTCTTATGTTGCACCATCAGGCTAAAGTTGTATTTCCCCACCCGATTGAGGTCTAACTTCATGCCCTTGGTATCTCTGAAGCTATAAGCCTTGTCCTGATAGCGGTTATCCGTGTTTTGCATGGTTTCCCAAGTCAATTGCGAGCTCATCTTTCCCGGCAGCAATTCAATCCAGATGTTTTGCTGGTAGTTTTGGTTGTGCTGAATGAGTTTATCATCTTCTTGATCCGGGTTGAGTATAATCGGCAAGCGTGGCAGTGCTGATTTATCTCCCATTCTTTGGAGTGTACCCCAGACAGATATATCGCTATTGAAGCGACTCAACAGTTTGTGTGACAGGATGTTGACTGGTTTGATGTAAAGTGAAGCTTGAAGGTTGTTCTCGCTGGAGAGTGAACCTTGTGATGAGGTGACGTAAGCCCAATCCCAGTCTCCATTTGGCGTGATTACACCTGTGGAATCCACCGTGCCCAGACCGTGTCCTATATACTGCAGCTCCCTGATTCTGGGGTAAAACTCGGTTTGATTGAGCTGGTAATTGGCGATCAGCACCAAAGCCCGATTGAGGAAACTATTGGATGAACGGTGGTTTATCAGGTCGTAGCGGCTGCGGGTTGAATCAGCTTGGGCAAAGTATTCACGGTGATTGAATTCCAGTTGCAGATTATGGTTCAGGGTATTGATCTGCTGCTTGAAGACGTAGGTTTGGGATTCGGTGTCTGAAGATTGAGCTGCTTGGGTGTGTTCGTTTTTATCCAAGATATACGAGAGGTGAGTCTTTGCCTTTTGCCCACCGCCCAGCTCCAGGAAGGGATTGAGCCTCAAGAAGTTGTCCCTGATCGTTTCATCAGAAGATTTAAACCCTTGTTGATTGGCAGAACCGCCGATTTTAAACCACTTTCTCGCCCAGTTTGCTTCGGCTATGTTTGACATGGATGTTCCGGAGTTAAAAGAGTTGCTTTCGCTGGTGGAGCTGGTGATGGTGCTATTGATCTTGGATGCAGGCAGGTATTTGAGGGCTTTGTTTTGCCAGCCCATCCGCAAAACATATTGCTCGATTCCCTGCTCAGCCCGGATGTAATACATAGATATGCTGGGCTTGGCAGATTGATTAAAATCTATCGCAAGATTGAGCCCCACATTTTCCATAGCCAGGCTATCAGCCAAAAGCAAACTTCCCTGATCGTGATTTGACACTCGGCTGCTGAAGTCGCTGAGGAGGACGGTTTTAGCCCAGCGCTTCTCACTTTCCAAGGAGATCAGGGGCTTAATCTTTTTGTTCTTTACTTGATAGCGCAGCCAACCATAGAGCATGCCAGCCAAGTTGTCATTATCATCACGGTGTGAGAGGGTGTTGATGTCGTGATTGGAGAATACGCCTTCGATGCCCAAGTCAAATTGAGCCTTCTGATACTGAGCCCTCAAAGCCATGTTTCCAGTCTTTTTGGGAGTAGCCAGCTTCTTCTGGGGCATCCATTCACCCAGGCCGATGCCCACGAAGCGGTATTTCCCCGGCGAAAATTGCTCATAATCACCATTTCTCACTCCCACATAGCTGAAGACAACCATGTAGTCTGCCAAGCTATCCGCCAGTGCATACTCATAATAGCTAAAGCCTGTCTCGTCCACCACCAGTCTATAAAGCCCTTGCCCAGGCTCAACAAGGCTTGCTCCATCGCTCCAGGCATCACTATCTCCCGCATTTTGCAGAGCTTGCAAGTCCTGTGGGGTAAAATCAAAAACCAAGGGGTTATCCTTGGAATCAAAGCTGGTAAAAAAGCGTTGCGTGAGGCTCAAACCCGGCAGAATCTCTCCCTGGATATTGACTATAAACCCGTGTCTGGGATAGTGTTCGCCGGTGTATTTGAACCAGACTGAGACCTTGTCCGTGGAATAGACCATGCGGTTGAACATGAGGGAGCCTTCCGCATAGTCGATGTAGTAATCGCTGCCCCTTTCCTGCTTCAAGCCGTTGATATACACCGTTTCGCTGCCTGCTACCACCAAAAGGCTTCCAGGCTCTCCACCCGGATTCAAGTAATATGGCCCCTGTTTGCCATCTATGACCTGAATATCGCACTGACTGCTCTCACCACCACCAGCTAAATAAGTGGCCTGTCCCCAGCTTTTCTTGCCAATCTGAAGGTCTATACCCTCAAAGCGGGTGTAATAGTCCATGTAGCGTGTGCCCTCAAGCTTAGTATCCAAGTCACCCATAGCCAAAGCCCATTTAGGGGCTTTAAGCTTGATGAAAACTTGATCCAGGCTGGAAAGTTCCTTGGAATCTCCTTCCGGCGTGAGCTTGGATTCGCTGTCTGAAAGTTGCGCCAAAATGCTCAGTCCATCCGTGATTTCTCCGCTCAGCTTTACATACAGAGACTGCAGCACATCAAAGCCTTCATCACCAAAGCTGACGGCAAAAGTCTTGCTTCCATTGATCAGCAGCTTTCCATCACCTTGCCAGAGGTTGCCCTTTTGGGTGGGCTTGATGTTTTGGATGAGGGAATCCGAAAGTGCTTGAACTCGATAACTTTGCTTGGGTTTGGAGATCGAGGGAGGGATGAGGATGTAGCTGATGTGGATTGACGAAGTTTGCGGCAGGATGAGGAGGGTAATAATGCCCCTGCGGTAGTCGATCTGATAGTCTATGCCTTTGCTGAGCACACCATCAGCGCTTTGGATGATTTCAGATGCAGAGATAACTGGTGCGGCACCGAGTTTGTAGATATATGTGCCGGCGGTTAAGGTGATGTTTTCTTCTTTAAGTAGCGAATTGGCAAAGAGAAAGGAAATGCCACAGCAGAGGATCAGAAGAAGCAGCAGGCTCTTGGATTGCGACACAATCCATCACACCTTGTGGATCACCCAACACACCACGCCCCAGACCTGAAAATCCGCATCTTTGCGCACTAAGATCGGCTCATATTCATCACTTTCAGGGATGAGCCAATACTTTCCACGCTCGATTTTAAGCCTCTTGACCGTGAGCTCCCCATCATAGATAGCCACTACGATCTTGCCGGAAGCAGGCTCCAAAGAGCGGTCTACCACCAGGATATCATCAGGGTAGATGCCCGCTTTGACCATTGAATGCCCGTCCACTCTCACAAAGAAGGTGGAGGCAGGGTGTGCGATGATGTATTCGTTGAGGTCAAGACTGCCTTCAATATAATCTGTGGCTGGTGAAGGGAATCCTGCTGGGATCTTGGGCCCAATTAAGGGGCGGCTTAGCTTGATATCGGTTTTCGAGCTGTAGATGGCTTTGATGCTGCCGTCGGTCTTGATCTTGTCCACTTGCAAATCCAAGATAAAAAGATAAACCCCGAACTTAAGATCCGGGGTTTATAGTTAGTTATGTTACTTGATTTGTTTGAGTATCTGTTGTGCAGTGTTGCCGTGTTGGCGGTCGTTCACGATTCTCTGCAAATCTGCCTTGGCATCGCTGTTTCTCTTGAGTCTGAAATAGCTGTCGCCTCTCAGCAGCAATGCAGTGGAGTTGTTGGAATCTTCTCTGAGCACCATGGTGGCGTAGGTAATGGTTTTGTTGTAATTCTTGGCGGAGTGGTAGTAGCCCGCCACGGAGAGAGCGTTGTTGATGTTAGGTTCGATGGCCAAAGCTTTTTCCAGGTTTTCAATTGACTTGGCTCTGTTTTTGAGCTCGGTATAGTTGAGGGCGATGAGGTTGTAGACCGTTGCCAAGGTTGAGTTATCTGGTTTGAGGGCTACCAATCTTTCCAAAGCAGCGTTTGAATCTGCCCATTTGGCGTTGTTGCGATAGAAGTTTGCAACCATGATCAGCACATCTTTATTGGGATTCAGCTCCAGTGCCATCTCATAATACTTCTTGGCTTCGTCAAAGTTCTTCCTTTCGTCGTATCTGTTGCCCAAGATCAGGTAAGCATTGTAGTTTTGAGAGGTCTCAGCATAGTCTTTGAGCACTTTGATGGCTCTGGCTTCATCCTTAATATGGTCGTTGAGGATCTCATATTTGATGTTGAGGATGTCTTCATTGTCCGGATCCATTGCCAATTCTTTGTCGTAGGTCTTCAGGGCGTCTTCATAGAGTCCTGCAGCCTGTTGAGCGTAGGCAGTTCTACGATACAGAGCTTTGATCAGCTCGGTCTTTTCACTTTCAGGGATGGTGAGGGGTTTGATTCCCTGCATGATTTCCAGAGCAGATTGCAGTTGATCGATAGCATCTGTGTGGATTTCCAAGTTTGAGCTCTCACTGGCCATATCCATGTAGATCTTGGCCATAAACAATTGAACTTGTTCGATTTTCACGGCCACAGAGTCAGTCTCAGGGGCAGTGGGAGCAGCCAGTTCATATTGAACAATAGCTTCTCTAAACTTTTCGATTGCTTCTTCATAATTCTCATCGTCATAATCACTTTGAGCGCCGGTTACGGCAGCGTTTGCAAGCTCCATGGGTGTGGGAGGCAGCTCTACAGGTGCCACCTCTTTATTGCCCGAGCAAGCACCCAACAAGATGACTAAGAGTACTGCAGGTAGTAGCATGATATAAAAGCGCGGTTTCATATAACCTCCAATGTAATTTTCTATAGCATTCATATCCTATAAATGAGGTCTTTTTGTCAATGAGAAAATCATATTGGCCTTAAGAATAATTATTTATGCTCATGCGTTGATTATTTTCAATATAGGCTAAGGTCAGTTAAATCAAAATGTTACAGCTCCAGCATACAGTTACGGGCCTTTAAAGGGCGAAAAAAGTGCTATGATAAACGCATTTTCTTGTTGACAGAAAGTCGTAAGTGATTTTTATAGACCCAACAATGTCTCTTACTCGTGATTACGAAAACAAAGGAGGTAAAAATGAGCAGAGATGATTTGATCAAAAAGGTAGCAGGAGATGCTGGTATTTCTCAGAAGACAGCCGGTCTCGCTCTTGCATCAGTCCTCGAAGGCATCACCTTGGCACTCAAGAAAGGTGATAGAGTTACCCTCGTTGGCTTCGGCTCATTCAGCGTAGCACAACGCAAAGCCCGCAAAGGCGTCAATCCCCGCACGGGCGACCCCATCAAAATCAGCGCCCGCAAAGTTCCAGTATTCAAAGCGGGCAAGAAGCTTAAAGAAGCCGTCATGGGTAAGAAGAAATAACCTACAACGGATTTACTTCTTGAAAGGCAGGATTTATTCCTGCCTTTTTAGTGAACACTTTTTTCATCATCGAAATAGGATATAAGGACGAAAGACTATGTTAAGATTACCCGTAGATACAATCCACGAATTCATGCTCGCCGTTTTGAAGGGAATAGGCGTTCCAGCAGGAGATGCTGAGGTCTGTGCAGAAGTGTTGATTGCCAGCGATCTCAGCGGAATAGAATCCCACGGCATTGGCAGACTTAAGATGTATTATGACCGCATCCGTGCCGGCATCCAAAACCCCATCACCAAGATTGATGTAGTCAGAGACCATATGGCTACAGCGGTTTGGGATGGTAACCACGGTATGGGTCAAGTGATCGGCAAACGTGCCATGCAAACCGCTATCGACAAAGCAGCCAAATATGGCTTGGGCGCTGTTTCGGTGCGCAATTCCACTCACTATGGTATTTGTGGGTTTTATGCCAATATGGCCACACAGCAGAACATGATTGGACTCACTTTCACCAACGCCAGACCTTCCGTATGCCCGACCAATGGCGTTCAGCCGCTATTGGGCACCAACCCCATCTGCTTTGGTGCGCCCACTTCGCTTGGCTATCCTTTTCTCTACGATGCCGCTACCTCCATCTCCCAGAGAGGAAAGATAGAGCAGCTTGGCCGTGAGCAAAAGGATACACCCGCAGGCTGGGCGATTGATCTTGAGGGCAACCCCCACACCCAGACCACTCAGCTTTTGCAGGATTTGATCAAACAAACAGCCTCCCTGCTCCCAATCGGTGGCAGCGATGAAGTGACCGGCTCCCACAAGGGCTACGGTCTTTCCACTATGGTAGAAATTCTCTGCGCCGCTCTGTGTGGTGGTAGCTTCCTGAATATGCTCCTAGGCGTAGATGCCAATGGCAAACCCGCCCCTTATGCACTTGGACACTTCTTTATGGTGATCAACATTGAGTCTTTCATCGACATCGAAAGCTTCAAAAAGATCAGCACAGCCATCTGTCAAGAGCTGCAAAACTCCCGTAAAATCCCTGGCCAAGACAGGATCTACATAGCCGGTGAGAAGGAGTATCTGATGCAGCAGAAGGTCAAGGCGGAAGGCGTTCCCATCATCCCAAATCTGCAAAAAGCCATGCAGAGCATGCAAGATGAGCTGGGACTCAATCTCATTGACTTCTCATGAGTTAAAGCACTTTGCAAGTAGAAAGGCATGACAAAAAGTGCTATAATAACTCTTTATGTTTGCATATCTGAAAACTTCACTTATTATGTATCAAGATAACTTAACAACAGGAGAACAGAACGAATGAAAAGAACACTGTCACTAATCTTTGCGATCCTGATCGTGGGCTCTATGTTTGCCCTAGATTTTGATTGGGATGGCGAATTCCGCAGCCGCTCAGCCGCTTACAATAACTTCAATGGTCAACCGTCCGGACATACGGACAACCGTCTCAGGCTGGGTTTTAACACCGAACTTCATCCCACTTTAAACTTGAGAACCTTGTTTGAAATGAGTCATGTATGGAGTGAAGGGGTCTCCCCATTCGGTGGCACTATAAATGTTGCAGCCAAGGAAGTATACATAGATTTCTTGGTAGAAGCCATGAAGTCCAGAGTAAGAGTTGGACATCAGCCTTGGGCTGACCATCGCGGTTTGGTGCTGGATGACACTTTCAGCGGCGTAAGTTTGACGCACGAATTAAGCGATGCGATGAGCTTCAAGGCAGCCTTCGGAAAGTATGATGAAGGCGCACGTTTCAGCCGCTATGACGATACACAAGGCTTTATCTTTAACTTCAACAATGAAGCAGATTTATCCTATGGCGCTGATGCTTTTCTTACCTGGGCACGCAGGGACGCATTTCCCAATGACCCTTATGTCCTCAAATTCATATCATTGGCACCTTACCTGAACATGCAGCTTGATCCTATCAATTTGGATGCAACCGTGATCTTCCAATTGAACGATAGCTATGATTGGGTCAAAGATGAAGTGAATACCGATGCCCTCTTTGGCGCATCAGTCAACGTAGGAATGGAGATGGACGCCCTGGAATGGAATGCTGACCTGCTCTTCCTCAGTGAAGATTGGGTAAATGAATTGGCTGGTTATTACCAAAACAACCTCTACCTCTTGGGTAATGGGGAGCATCATGATGGCTTGGGTATCTATGCCTTTGGCACAATCGAAGATAGCTATCTGGGTTTAACTGGCCAAGTTAAGTTTGCCCTGAGCGATCAGATGAAGTTCTTTGGCGCTGCTGGCTTCGTCAACGGTGCCGGTATAGAAGTAAACGGTGGCGTGGAATACAAATTGATCCCTGATCTCTTGGGTGTAGCAGCTTATGGTGCTTACGCAATCATGGACGAAGATACTAACGCTGAAGACCCCTACGCTATCGGCGCAACTTTAAAAGTTGAGTTTTAACCCCTAATAAATACAACACCTCTAAGTGGCCTTCCGCAACCCCAAGCGGGAGGCCTTTTTACTGCTTTCATGTTGTTGAGCTAAAATCTGCAGGGTAGCTTCAGCGAGCGACCCTACCTCTTCCTTGCTTACCCGCCCGGTGATTACTCGGAGCCACTCGGGAAAAACCCGAGTATCACCACGGCATCTCCCTGCGGGTAAGCAAGGGCGAAGTGGGTGACGGGGGTAAAAGCTCAACCTTAGAGAAGAAGCCTACTGCATTATTTGGGATAAAAGCATTGACAAGCAGAGGCGAATAAAAAGTATGACTCCTTAGATGCCCAAATTTGTTGAGGAATCATCAAGTTACATTAAAAATCAATGTTTTAGATACACAATAAAGAGGAAATAATGAAAGAATATGATGTCAAGAAGATACGAAATCTTCTCTTAATGGGATCGAGTGGAGCCGGTAAAACGACCTTGGCCGAACAGATCTTTTATCAGACTCAAACTACCAACCGGGTTGGTAAAGTTGAAGAGGGTAACACTGTAATGGATTTTGATGCTGAGGAAGTGGCAAGGAAACTTTCACTCAGCCTAAGCGTCGGTTTTGTAAACTATAAAGACCACAAGGTAAACATCTTGGATGCTCCTGGCAGCCCTGATTTTGTCGCCGAAGCGATCGTAGCCATTCCCGCGGTGGAAAACGTGGTCTTGGTGGCCAATGCCGTGTCAGGTTTTGAAGTTGGCTTAGAGCTTGCGATCGAGCAAGTTGAAGATAAAAAAGTGGGTAAAGTTCTGCTGATTAACCGCATGGATAGTGAACATTCAGACTTTCAGAAAGCTCTGGATTCCATCTATGAAAACACCGATATCAAAGGCACTCCGGTGATGATTCCCATCGGCAAAGAAGGCTCCTTTGAAGGCGTGATTGACCTGATCAAGATGAAAGCCATCCGTCCCTCTGGGGAATCTGACATCCCTGCAGATATGCAAGGCGCAGCCGAAGAAGCCCGCTTTCACTTGATGGAAGCGATCGCTGAGAATGATGAAGAGCTGCTCAATTACTTTTTGGAGCACATGGAACTCACCGAGGAACAGATGATCAAAGGCATCAAGACCGGCACAGCCAATGGTGACATTGTGCCCGCTTTTGTCTGTTCTGCAGCCACCGGTGTGGGTGTGAAAGCCTTTTTGGATGGCGTGATAGCCTATCTGCCTTCTCCTGCTGAAGCTGCCAAACTCGAAGTGCTTTCTGATGGTGAGAAGACAGAGTTTGTCTGCTCTCCCGACGGAGACCTTTTGGGTTATATGTTCAAGCTTTACAGCGATCCCAACATGGGAGAATACGTCTACGTGCGTATCCTTTCCGGTAGCTTGAAGACTGGAATGGAGTTTTTCATTCCCGAAAAGGACGCCAAAGAAAAAGCCGGCAACATGTATTATATGCTGGGTAAGACACGTCACGACACAAGCGAGATTCGTTGTGGTGACATCGGTGCTCTGGTGAAGCTTAAAAGTGCCAGAGCTCTGAATAGTATGGTTCCAGTTAACTCAAAGATTCAGCTCATCGTGCCGGAACTTCCGGATCCTACCTACTGGCAGATGATTCGTGCTGCCAATCAGTCTGACGAAGATAAGATTGGCCAATCATTGCAGAGAGTGATCGCCGAAGACCCTTCCATCCGTTATGAGATGAATCCTGCGACCGGTGAAAACGTGATTTCCGGTATGGGTGAACAGCAGATGGCTTTGGTGCTCAGGAAGCTCAAAAACCGCTATAAGGTCGATGCCATCATGAAAGAGCCCCGCATCCCATACAAAGAGACGATTATGGGCAGCGCTGAAAGCCAATATCGCCACAAGAAGCAATCTGGCGGTCGCGGTCAGTATGGCGAGGTGTATTTTAGAATCAAACCCACCGAGCGTGGAGAAGGTTTCCAGTTTATCAATTCCATCGTGGGTGGAGTGATTCCCTCAAACTTCATCCCTGCCATCGAGAAAGGTCTGATCGAGACCATGGAAAAGGGCATCATCGCCGGTTATCCGGTTGAAGATGTCAGCGTGGAAGTCTACTATGGCAGCTATCACGATGTGGACAGCTCCGAAATGGCCTTCAAGATTGCCAGCTCCATGGCTCTCAAAGACGGCTTCCAGAAATGCAAACCCATCCTGCTGGAGCCTATCCATGATCTCACCATCATCGTTCCCAGCGAATATATGGGCGATGTGATGGGTGACATCAGCACACGTCGCGGACGCATCATGGGTATGGAACAACGAGGCAAAAAGCAGCATCTCAATGCTCAAATGCCCGTAGCAGAGATGTATCTTTACTTCCCTGCACTCAAATCCTTGACCCAAGGACGTGGCCGCTTTACCCAGAAGTTTTCCCATTACGAAATGGTGCCCGGCGACATCACTCAAAAAGTGATCGCTGAATGGGAAGATACAGACCAATAATGATTAAGAAAAACTAAGATAAATCATTGAAGGAAAGCCGCTTGGTGGTGGCTTTCCTTTTTCTTTCTTGACAACAAAACCTATAGATTCAAGATGTGACCTCAAAGACAAGAAACACTAACACAAAACTAAGATAAAGAGGTTTTTTTATGTCCGGACACAATAAGTGGAGTTCCATTAAACACAAAAAAGCCGCAACTGATGCCAAGCGCGGCAAGATCTACACAAGATTGGTGAAAGAGATCATTTTAGCTGCCAAACAAGGTGGCGGAGACCCGGAGATGAACCCGAGGTTGAGAACAGCAGTCAATAACGCCAAAAAAGAGAATATGCCCCGGGATAACATTGAACGTGCCATCAAGCGCGGTTCTGGAGAAATCGAAGGTGAAACCTTTGAAGAAATGACCTATGAAGGTTATGGTCACAACGGCGTTGGCATCGTAGTCGACGTGATGACAGACAACAAAAACCGCACAGTATCTGAGCTCAGGCATATCTTCTCAAAATATGGTGGTAATTTGGCAGAAACGGGATCAGTATCCTGGAATTTCGATCAAAAGGGCTTCTTCAGCGTGCCTGCTGAGGGCTTGGATGAAGAGGAATTCTTTATGCATGCCCTGGAAGCCGGAGCGGATGACATTGAGTTAAATGATGACTACTTCGATGTTTACACTCCGCCTACGGAGTTCCATACGGTTTTGGCCAAATTTGAAGAAGAAGGCTTTAATGTGGAAAATGCCGAACTCACTATGGTTCCCAAAAACACGGTGAATGCAGATGACGTAGCGGCCAAATTGTTGAAGCTGATCGAGATGCTTGAAGATTTGGACGACGTGCAAAAAGTATATGCCAACTTTGAGATTTCAGACGAGATCTTGGAATCTCTGGACTAAGCGGGAAAGTGATCCTCCTTGGCATAGACCCCGGCAGCAGAATCTGTGGCTATGGGCTGATTGAAGCTCAAAAGCGGGTGATAACTGCCGTGGGTTGCGATGTGATTGATGTGCGCAACATCCTTTCGCTTCCCAAGCGGTTGAGTGCCGTTTTCGATGGCATGGAAAGCATCATTGAGAGCTATAAGCCGGATGCCGCTGTGGTGGAAAGTATCTTTTATCACAAGAATGCGAAGAGTGTCTTCACACTGGGACAAGCGCGGGGTGTGGTCTTTCTCTGCTTGGGAAGGCATGATATCCCCGTCTTTGAATACAGCCCCAGAGAAGTAAAAAAAGCTGTCGTGGGTAATGGATCAGCCAGCAAGCAACAGGTTCGCTATATGATCGAACAGCAGTTCAAACTCAAAGGTAGCGATAAACCCGATGACGCATATGATGCTTTAGCCATTGCTTTGTGTCATTTTTACAAGCTCAGGTACATCAAGTGATCAGCTATATTCGCGGAAAGGTGATCCATAAATCTCCGGTGAAAGCCATCCTTGAAAATGCTGCCGGCATGGCTTTTGAGATCAATATCCCGATCAGCACTTTTGAAAGGATGCCGGAGCTGGGATCGGAGTGCATTTTGCATACTATCCTGCATGTGGTGCAGGACGACGTGCGGCTCTTCGGATTCGATGATCCGGTGGAGAAAGAACTGTTTCTCATCCTGAACACTGTGTCCGGGATCGGGCCTAAGATCGCCCTTTCCATCATCTCTACCATGCCTATTCCCACCTTTGTGAGAGCGATAGAAAATGGTGAGGAGGTGATTCTCACACGTGTGCCGGGCATAGGCAAGAAGAGCGCTCAACGCTTGATTGTGGAGCTCAAAGGTAGCCTGGGTCGTGTGAGTGATCACTTCGGCCCTGCGGATCACGTTTTGCACGAGGATGTCTTTGCCGAAGTGGAAAATGCTTTGCTGACTTTGGGCTTCAATTCCAAAGAGATTCGCAGACAGCTCTCCATCTTGCCCGCAGAAGCCAAGGATATGAATGCGGAAGCGCTGATCAAAGAAATGATCAAACGGCTGTACCAAAGGACTCACTAAATGTTGCGCAAAGAAGCATACCAGACGATTCTCAAGGTGTTTAAAGACAGAGAGTTTTCAGACACTCTTCTGCAACAGAGAGCCAAGAGGGTGGTGAGAGCCGGCGAGAACCTTGCCTTGTTTTACAACTTGGTAAAGGGAGTGGTCAAGATGAAAGGGCATCTGGATCATATCGCAACGCATCATACCGATGCAAAGAAGTATGCCGGTACAGATATCAAGATCAAAATCCTGCTATATATAGGCTTATACCAGCTCAAATATCTGGATTCCGTGCCAGAATATGCGGCTATCAATCAAACTGTGGAGCTGGCTAAAGAAGTTTTCAATCCTACTATTGCGGATTTTGTCAATGCGGTGTTGAGATCATATCAACGAAACCCAAAGATTACCTATCCGGAAGATCCCATCGAAAGGATGGCTTTGGAACACAGCTATCCGGTGGAATTGGTGCGCAATTGGGTGGAAATCTGGGGCATGGAAGACACGGAATATATGATGTTGTATTTCAATGAAAATCCCACCACGCATATGCGGGTCAATACCACCGCCACCACGCCTCAAAAGCTTCACAACTACTTTGCCAAGCGTGAGATAGAGATATTTCCATCTGGCTATGGTGCAAATATGTTTTACACCCATGATGTGGATAAGGTTTTGGATGATGTTGCTTTTTCGGAAGGATACTTTAGCATTCAAGACAGTTCCGCAGCCATGGTGGTGGACTACCTTGATCCTCAGAAGGATGAGAATATCTTGGATCTTTTTGCTGCTCCCGGTGGCAAGTGCACCTACATCGCAGAGCTGATGGATAACACGGGCGAAGTCGTGGCTGTGGATAAGATTCCAGCCAAGATGAAACTGCTCAAGCAAGCAGCGTCACGTCTACAGCTTACCAATATCAAGCAAGTGATTGCAGACGCCTTCAAATATGGGCCTGTGATGCCGGTCTATGATAGGGTGCTGGTGGATGCGCCCTGTTCTGGATGGGGTGTGATGGGGCGCAAGGCGGATATACGCTGGCAGGCTCATGAGAGTATTGCGGATTTGGTTTCACTTCAGGAGAAAGCATTGGATATGGCGGCGGAATTTGTGAAGCCGGATGGCTTTCTCATCTATTCTACCTGCACGATGAATCCACTGGAAAATGACGATCAGATCACTAACTTCCTGAAGAAAAACAACAAGTTTGAGCTTGTTAAGGCCAATGGAAAGGTTCCGGATGAGTGTATCAATCAAGGCATGTATCGCAGCATTCCCTTCAAACATAATATAGATGGCGCCTTTGCTGCCAAACTACGGAGGATAAAGTAAATGAGTAAAGAAAAGAACCGTAAGCTCGGCTATTACGTCATGATAGGTTTGGGAACCATCCTAATCACGGCATTTTTGGTGGGACAGGTGATCATGCCCATTATCTTTCCCGAACCCAAAAACATTGAGGTGCCAAATGTGGTCGGTGACAATGTCGAAAAGGCGAAACAGGCGCTGAAAGAACTTGGACTTCATGCGGTTGTAAAAGAATACAGATCGTCTGAAACCCATAAGATAGATTCCGTAATGGATCAGTATCCTGCCGCGGGAAAGATGATCAAACCCGAAGGGACGGTTGATTTGGTTGTCTGTAAAGGTTCACAAGTCGTGGTTGTACCCACGGTGACGGGATATAACTATGAAGAAGCTTTCGCCACTCTGCGCACCGCTGGTCTTAGAGTTGCAGTTGCAGACTCTATGCACAGTGCCAGTTTTCCGAGGAACACGGTGATGAGAACCTCTCCGCCCAGCGGCTCAAAAGTGCGTAAAAACGCAATGGTGAGTCTCTACATGAGCATGGGTCCGGAAGAAGTGAGAGCAGAGGATCTTGAAGGCGCCGTAGAGGAAGAGTATCCACCCGGAACCTATTGATGAGCTGTAACAGCTTGATAATCCAGTTGAAGATAGCGCCTCATCTGCAGGTGTTGGCTGGATTTATCATCGAATCAATCGAGGGCTTGGCTGTCCACAGTCGAGGTGAAGATCGAGATCACCTGCAGCTTTTGCTGGATAGCTCCTGCTTGGATGGCCTGAAGAGCTTCATCCAAAGCTGGAATAGTTTCTTTGTGCATGACTCGGCTGCACAATTGGAGTTGCCCGAAGCAATACTGCTTTCTTAGAATCTGTAGGAGATATTGAGGAGAGGGTCTTTACCTCTGAGGCTCATATACATTTGTGAGCGCTTGCTGGGGCTTGAGATGCGCAGGGCATCAATGCCACTCACGATGTGGTTTACGATCAACACACCCACGGCTGCTTTGGAATAGTCTCTCATTTTGGAGGCTCTGATCCTGATCTTGCTGTATGCCGCTCTTTGAGCGGTGGAATCCCAGAGCCAGTAAAGCTCTTCCGGATAGGCATGTTCGCTCAAATATTCCTGTTGCTTGTCAGGATCATCGGGGTATAATTCCATCGCTTGCTTTAGGATTTTGGTGTTGTAGCCATCCGCTTCAAAGCCGCCGCTATTGAATCTGCTGAGGTCTCTGAAATAGACCTGAGAGTAAGCCCCGGGCTGGATGTGCGCATATTTGAGGGCAAATTCATAGGCTTCACGTTGAGCTAACTTCTCTTCATTGTTGGCATACAGCATGCCGCTGATTATGGCCGCTTCGCTGGCAAGCATGGCAAAACCGTAGCTTCTGCCTTGGCTTACTTGAGCTAAACCGGGGACTGCCAAAGAGCCAAGAAACATCAGGCCCCGAGGTTGGGCAAACAGCCCACAAGATAGAGTGAGCAGTAGCAAGATGATCGTTCTGCGTATCATAAGGTCTTAAAACTCCAAAGTATATTGCAGCATCATGGTGTTATCTTCGTTGATTCCGATGTGCATTGTGTGAGAGCTTGAGCTGGGTTTTCTACTCAAAAACAGGGCATCAACGGTGCTGATAGCCCGATTCAAAAGCAGTGCTCCCAAGGCCAGGGTCTGATATTGAGCGCTCTTCTGTCTCTGGCGTCTCAGCGATTTAAACTCCTTTTGATGCTCCGGACTCTGCCAATGCCAAGCTTCGTCTTCAGTATAGAGGTTGCGGGCAAGATAGGCATCATATGCTGCTGGATCGTAGGTGTAGATCAGGTAGTAGTTGCGTGCCCGCATCTCTTGATAGTCGTTAAAATCATCGCTGGAGAGGTAGGATTGCATGTGTTGATATTGCCAGTCAGGTCTATTCAAATCAGTTCCAGCGTAGATGTTGGCATAGCGTTTGTAGCGGTTGGTAAAGTCTTTTACGTCCTGCTTGTAGGAAGTCCAAGCCAAGACAGAGACCAAATCCGCTGCCAACATCACTCCGCCACGCGTGTGCTTCCCCAAAACCAACTCCGCACTTCCCGGAACCAAGGCAGACATAGCCGGATAGGTGATCCTGGGCAAGGCGGCGATGGGGAAAACCAAAGCCAGAAGGCAGAGTATGATAAGAATTGGTTTCATTTAGAAAGTCCAGACCAGACCCAAGGAGGGTTGCACTCTACCGTCTTTGAGTGCTGTATAATACTTGAGCTGGACGGGAGGCGCTTCGGTGAGATAGGTTTTGTTTACCTGCTTGGTGAGTGCAAAGGCGTGTATGGATGAGGCGATGTGGTTGAAAGCCAGACCCATGGTGGCGATTCGGGCAAACTTGTAAGAAGTGTTGGCATCTTTGCGCATCTGTATATAGTGTTGTCTCATGGGAGAAGCGAGCGCGGTTCCTGGGGCAATGTGCTGTGGCGAATTCGGGTCATTGAGGAAGTCTTCGATGCGTACGTTTTTCGTCCAGATGCTTGAGTGTTCTTCCTGAGTGTTCGCCCAGATCCAGGCGGGCTTAAAAAAGTCATCATCAAAGGCAAAACTGCCATCTCTGGGATCAACGGCAAAGTTGTAATACCAATCTGCCCAGCCGAAGATGTATTTGTTGTATTTACCTATGTCTTCATAAAAGTGCTGGGTGTTGGCATTATCCAAGCGGAAAAAGTGATCATCATAGATGTCATTGGGATAGAAGTCCCGCAGCACGGATTGAGTCTGGAGCTGGAAGTTCCTGTTGTAACGCGGCCCGATATAGTTCAAGCTGTATTCGGTGTCGTTAACGGTGTAGTTGAAGGTGGTGTTGATCGTTTCACCGTTGGCATACTTTTCAAAGTCATCCGTACGCTTGTCACCCTGAATATTGTAGTAAACGATGCCGCCAATGAGACCTACCTCAATGATGGGGAAGACCCAGGTGGCAAGCGAGGATTTCTTCGCATAGAACTGTCCTGCGCCGGGCAAAAGTGCGGAATAGAGCATGGCCAAGCGGGCATCCTTTTTCTGGAAGTTGATCTTGATCAGAGCATCCTCATCTGCTGGCTGCTGCTCATCTTTCTTTTCATGGCCTGTGCCAAAGAGCCAGTCATCATCACCTTTTTGGGCCAGAATAGGGCAAAGAAGCCCCAAGCATAGAAGGATTATTAAAGTCTTCTTCATGGTTTGTAACCTCACTTTATCACGGCAAACTTGATGCGAGCGCTCTCGTCCTTGTTTGCCAAAGTTAAATAGTAAACTCCGCTGCCAAGGTTGTGATCAAAACTGAAGTCTCTCACTTTTGCGGGTGAGGCTTCATAGCTTCGTTCCATGACCAACCTGCCGGAGCTATCAAAAACCTTTATAGTTGTGGGAGAGTTTCCCAGTTTGTCTGCCCTGACCTTGAGCGTGTTGCTTACTACAGGGTTAGGATATACATAGATGCTCAGTTTATTGCCTGTGGCTGGAGCATGAGCTGTGCTGCCTGTAAGTTGGCCTCCTGCGCCATTTCTTTCACCAGCCCAGAGGATAGGGTTTTCAGCCGAAGCGATGCTGTGGTAGCTCAAAGTATTGCCGCTCTGGTAATACCAGTAAAGCTTTTGCTGTTGTGGAAGGTAGCAGAGCGTAGGTGATTTCTTCTCACCAGACAATCCAAAAGAGAGCTCAGGATGGAAACTGGCATCCAGTCCATAGGCCATAAAGCTCATATCGGAAATCGGAATCTGCATGATGGGCAATGAGTTTAGCTCCAGAGCGTTGACGTGCTCAGAGGGCGCAAACTGAGTGTTTGTATGAGTGTAAGGAAAGCCTTGCAGCAAAGTGCCGTCAGCGGTGGTGGCGTAGACTCTATTTGCATTGCCCCAGAAGACGATGGGTGAAAGGTTGTCTGTAGCCATGATTCCCAACTGAGTAGGTAGGCTGGACTGGTTGTTTTTGAAGATTCTGCTAACCACTCCCTGAGCGATACTCCAGATATCCCCAGAGTTGGAGATCAAGAAGATAATGCTCTCCTTGGTCTGCGCATCGGTGAAGACCACCGGCTCGTAATCGCCAAAATTAGCAGGCAGGGCATATTCATTCACGATGTCCAGATGCTTAGATGCGATCGTGACTGCAGAAGGCTGCAACAAGACCAATTTGTCATCCGCAAGAGCCATGGCTTTCACGTTGGGGATTTCAGCTCTGCCCCAGAGTGAGTTGTTCTGAAGTTTGAGCACATTCTGCTCTGTGGCCACAAATAGGGCGTCATCAGAGGCAATGGGCTTGACTGTGCAAACACCGCCCAAGTCTTCATCTTCATAATAGAGGGCGTCGTTGCCAAACTCAACTATCCTCAAGCGGTCTGTCAAGCATAAGATGATCTCGTCGTAGTCGTTATCATTTTGTCTGCTTACAATTGGCTCAAAAAGAGGTTGTGAGCTCTGCCAAGGGAAATCGCCCATGAGGTCGAACCAAGGGTCTGACATGGTGCTGAAAAGCTGTATGGCGTCATTTGATATAACCGGAACCATATCCGAGCCAAAGCTGGTGTTGATCATGGGAGCTATCACGGCGTGGGGATTGATGTCCACGGTGTAGCTATCGTCAAAGAAGCCGGCTTCCAGCTCAAAGGTCATCAACGCATCCGATTGGCCGATATTCTTGAGCCAATAGAAAGAAGGGGCGCCACGGGAATCGGTGAGAGCGGGCTTTGTGTGAGGCCCAAACTCAGGAGTCCAGGGCTCAAACGACCAGGATACGAAGTTTCCATTTACATCCAAGAGAGGTTTACTCTTATGGAAATACTCATAGGGTGTGCCTGTCCACCACCAAGACCATTCATTGCCAATATCGTCCAAGCCATCAGCTTCAATGACTTTTACGCCAGGTTTGCTGCGACTGGTATTGACCGTGTTGTTGTCAAAGTTGCTCACCCAGATTCCATCAGAGTGCACTACGCCTTGATTGTAGATGACATCCTCGTTGACGAGCCAGGCAAGGATGCCGCCACCTTCAGATTCGCCATTGGGTCTGATGAAGGAGGGCAGCAGGTAATCGTATTCATAGGAAGGGGAGTTGTCAGGATCGTCGATGGGGCTGGGGTAGAGGATTACCCGGCCATCTAAGGCACTATAGACCGCCGTGGCTCCATCATTGTCAGGATCCACACTGCGGTTTTCAAACAGGATATATTCGTTTTCAGAGAGGTTTAGTTTGTAAATAGTGGGGTCTAAATCGCTACCATTCTGCATTGCGCTTGATGCTGCCAAACGATGCTGAAGCCCAAGTTGCTCGATATTGACGTCTTGCATCAGCCCCGCGGCACGGAACTGTTCCTCAAAGAGCAGCGCACGGGAAAAAGCACCTGGCAAGGCGGGCAGTATCCCCTCAACATACACGTAAGAGCCATCATCAAGCACATCTACCAGTGTTCCAGCTCCGCCGCTGTCCATGATGTCAAACACACCTACCATAGGCTGGAAGTTTCTGGTGTTATACAGGTCTACCAGGCCCAAGGAATGGCCAAACTCATGCACTATGACAGAGTTTATCGCACCATAGCCGCTGTGGAAGGTCTCACCATCTTGAGTTCTTGTAGTAAAGTCCTGGCTGATGGTGGCCGGGACGTTGCAAGCATGACTGACTAAGTGCGTTCCGTTATCAACAGGAACGGCTTTGGCTTCATTTACGTGGATGAAGAAGGAAGGGATGTCGCTGGGTGTGTCGCCTGCCACATCATGCTGCCAATCCGACCCCGCATGGATGATCATGTAGTGATCGTAGGAGGCAAAGTTTATCTCTGGGAATTGCGCATCTGCGATGCTAAAGCTCTGATAAAAGTATTCTTCCATGAGCGCCACAAACTGCTCCCCACTGGTATTGGGCGGATTGTAGTAGCCCATGGTATTGGGCAGAGTGATAAAGCTGCCATCCTTTGGATAGACGTCATATTCGAGGTCATAAATCCCGGCCGATACAGCCCGGTAATAATAGCGCACCGCCTCCAGATTGGCTTCAAAAAACACCCGATCGTGTGGTGGAGCGCCGATGGAATAGATATAGCTGGGATCAGCTTCTGTCTGAAATTGCCCATTACCGGTAGTATTGAGATCGTCTACAACTTCCTCTCGAAACTGCACCAAGAGCACGAGTAAGCGATTGTAGCTTGATGACTTGGCATCCGATTTTGCTTTGGGTTGTGTTATCAGTTGCCTGGTATAGGGATGTCGCCTTGGCTTGCTGAAAGCATCTGCCTTCTGCAGGATCAGCTTTTGGTTTGCAAAGGCAAAAACCGGCATCAAGCTGATGCACAGAATGAGCAGAATGGTGACGTACAGGTACCCCTCCGGAGCGTGTAACAAGCCCCGGAGGCTGAAATGCTTTTTCATCGGACTTTGGTGCCTAAGTTAGATTAGAATTCGAACCCTACAGAAAAGATCTTGTTATAGTCTGTAAGCTGTCCTGCCACGATCATACCAAAATCTGCAGTGAGGCGATAGCGATCGTCAAATTTATATTCAACACCCACGCCGAAGCTGGGGCCTACCACTTCTCCAGCTTGATCGGCAAAGAATCCACCACGCAGGGAAAGAAGTTGCAGGTAGGTGTATTCAGCACCGGCGGAAAAGATGGTCTCATCCATGTGTTCCCAGCCAGTTACAAAACGCTCAAAGAGGTTGTCCTCGTTGGCCAAAATTTTGCTCACTTCGGCACTTATGGTGAGCTTGCTGATGGGATCATCCAGAGCGCGGAAAGCGGTTCCGAGCCTGAAAGTCATGGGCAGAGGGTCGGATTGTGATTGGTCTACGTAGGTAACGTTGGGGCCGATGTTTTGAAGGGACACACCAAAATCCAGGCCGTCAACCAAGACATCTCTAAACTTTCCACCCAGGTCAAATGCAAAAGCCAGAGCGCTGCCATCGTCTTCCGTATTTCCCGTGCCAGGTCCAAGATAACTATAGGCCAGCTTGAAGTTTGCGCCCACGCCGATCTTGTCTTGTTTAACCTCATAGCCATAGCCGACGGTTGCGGCAAAGTCGAAGCTATGGAAGTCTCCCAAGGTTTCGCCGGTCTCATCAGTCTGAGTTTGCGTACCTGAATCCAATAAAGTGAGGTGTACGTTGATATTGCCAATATCCTCAAAGTATTGGTTCCATCCCAAGTATTCATAAAAGATATCGCTAAAGCCGAGGTTTGTACCTTGCAACCAGGGCATATGAGTTCCTGCCAATTGTGTTTTGCGGTTGAATGCAGTAGCTCCAGGGTTCCACCAAGGGGCATAGGCATCATCAGCAACTGCTGTGTAAGCTCTCCCCATAGAATTAGCACGGGCTCCAGGCTCAAATGTGAGGAAGAGCAGAGCACCTTGGGATATTCCCGCGCTTGTCACAGGAATAGCCAACAGCATGGCCAAAGCCATGATCACGATTGCATTACGTTTAAACATTCGTTCTCCTAAGTTCATATTGTTCAGCCCGGCATACTAAACAAACCGGATTATGGTTAAGGTAGTATAAGCAACGTAAGAGGAAAGAAAACACCTTTTTACGTTTGCGTAAGTCACATTTGGTCGTATAGCAGCCTGAATGCACAATTATGAGATGTCTCTCCTTGATATTTGTTGGTGCCGAAGGCCGGAATCGAACCGGCATGAGCCGAAGCTCGGTGGATTTTGAGTCCACTGCGTCTACCAATTTCACCACTTCGGCACGCATAGAGTCCAATCTTATGAGAAGCACCTTAATTGTCAAGCAAAAACTCACCTTTTTATCTGATTATCAAGGGATGTTTACACTCCCAAGCCAAAATCTTCAGCGCTGTTAATGCTTACCAATACAGCTATAGAGCGCATCATTGCTTATCTATTCTGAAGCCAGTTGCTGGCTAAAATGATGAGTAGACCCGCAACTGTAGCCAGATGAATTGTCTCACCCAGGATGAGATAGATAAAGAGCAGAGATACGAAGGGAGTGATGAAGACCAGGTTGGAAACGATGGCCGTATTCTTGGCCGTCTTGAGGGCGTTGTTCCAGATCAAAAAGGTGAGTCCCATCTCAAATATGCCCACATAGAGCGCACCTGTCAGGCCATACCAGAGCTTTCTCGGGCTTACAAACCAGCTTTGACCTTGCAAATGCATCACAAACATGCTATAAACAAGGATAAACACCGTGCCTATCAGGAAGTTGTACATCAGTTTCTCTGATGACTCGCGTTTGTCTTGGAGGTTTAGCACCCAATAAAGTGCCCAGATGACAGAGGTGCTGATGGCGATCGTGACTCCCACCGGATCGTCGATTTTCATCTCTGCCAATCTGCCTTTGCTGGCGATCAGAATCACGCCAAAGAAGCTGAAGACGAGCGCCAGAAAGTCCAGCCTGCGAAATCTTTCTCTAAAGAAGATCATGCTGAAGATGGGCAGCATGATCGCCCAAGTATAATTGAGTACCTGAGCTTGCTGGGCAGGTAGGCGATCGTAGGCATAAAAGAGCATCAAATAGTAGATGAAGGGATTGATGAGGCCGGCAAGCAGCGACATCTTCAGGTTTGGCAGAGCTTCTGAAAAGGCCAGCTTGCCCTTGGTAACCAGGCGATATACAGCCAGGAAGATGAAGGCGAAACAGGATGAGAAAAAGAGCAAGCCCAGTGGCGTAAGATAGCGCAGGGTGATCTTGAATGCAGAGGCGACAGTGCTCCAAAACAAGATAGCCAGAGCGGCATACAGATAGGAGGGATGCTGCTTTTTTACCATCTTTGAGCCAACAAAAAAGCCTGCTCTATTAGGAGGTTATAGAACAGGCCTACTCTGTATCACTGCATGTCTACATGCTTTTGTAGATGTTTGAGTATTTGGTTTCCAAGGTTTTGTTTTTGGTGGCTTTGGCGCCGTTGATGATCAGCAATACGGCATCTTTGCTGCTGGGGTTGAGTTCATACCACTTTTCTGCCATGGTGATCATTTCTTCGGTGCGGTTCATCTCTGCCAGAAGGAGGCTGATCTCACGCAGCTCTTCTTCGCCTTCGTGGATTGCCAGGAGTTTTCTCATATATTCAAGCGCAAGGTCGTTGTTTTTGAGCCTGTAGGCAACTGACTTTGCATCAAAGAGGGCATCGGTGTTTTGAGGTTCGATATTGAGCACCATCTGCAAGTTTGACAAGGCATCTTCATACATCTCAAGCTCGTATTGGCAGACAGCGATAAGCTGCAAGGTGTTCACATCTGTGGGCTCTTTGGCTTTTACTTTCTCATAGAATTCCAGAGCTTTGGTGTAGTCTTCTTTTTCATTGTAATAGAATGCACCCAAGGTCTTCAGCACGCCCAAATCTTCCGGATTCTTGGCATAGATCTGCATCAGAGTCTGTTCCGCAAGTTCGGCTTTGGTTGGGTCATCCCGGTAAACTTCATACATCATTCTCAAGGGTTCATCACGTGAGGGATCCATTTTCATCAGTTTCTGATAGATTTCCACAGCTTCTTTGGTGTTTCCATCCGTTCTTTCCTTTTCAGCAATCTGGAAGATACGAGTCCAAGAGCTGGTGCGGAGGTCTGTAAGTTCTTTGATCTCTCTGCGATCAGAGTCGGTGATGGGGTCAAAGCTGCTGTAAGTTTCGATGGATCTGCTCACATAATCAAAAGCTTTAGTATAGTTTTCCAAAGCCACGGCGGGAAGTTGTTCTGCACGAGCGTAACTGATACGCCCCATGCGGCTCAAAGCTTCAGCATGTTCGGGACAATCTTCAAGCACGATAAGGTAGTTCTTCTCGGCATCTTCAATGATCTTCTGACTGTAGTTCATGTTGGCCGTACGCAAGGCCACATTAGCCTTAGGGGTCAGTTTTTGTCTGGGGCCTGCGCATGCTGTGATCAGCAAGACGACAGCCAAGACGACAATGGATAGGTTTCTCATGCTTTATCTCCATTTTGTTTATTTACTGCTTGAATGATCAACTTTATCAAAGAGCCGTTTAAGTCAAGCTTTTTGTGAATGGATTTCATAAGCCTTTTTCATTTCGAATCTTAAGGAAGTGGGTTCTTGTCCTCATTGATGCTTGACAACTTCCCCAATGGCGGTTTTGTCATCCTGTTTGAAACACACTGCCTCCCCATACATTACAGGAATAATCATCTCGGTATCTGATGTTGCATAAAGGCTGCCGATGTTGAATCCAAATAATGCCGTAGGCTTCTGCAGGCCTTTTCCTTGCTGAGCTGCCTGCTATTCAAAAAGGTCGCTTCAGCGAGCGACCGCACTGCGGTGGTTCAGGACGAGCCGGCTACGGGATTGGTCGGTCCGGCGACCGACCCTACCTCTTCCTTGCTTAGCCTCCCGGTGATTACTCGGAGCCACTCGGGAAAAACCCGAGTATCACCACGGCATCGCCCTGCGGGTAAGCAAGGGCGGAGTAGGTGAACGGCCAAAAACTCAACCTCGGAGAAAGAGTCTGTTGCATTATTTGAGGTGGTAAAAAACGATACTCGCAAGCCTACTTGGAAGCCCATTGTCAAAATAGTCACCGAAATTTATTGACGAAAAAACCACCCTCAATTATGAGTCGCGAAAATATACCTTTAATCTCGGCCAGTGAGCCGGAAAGGAGCTTAAATGTCTGTCACACCTCAATTTTTAGGGCGTAACGTCTTTGACTTGGACGATTACAGCAGAGCCGAAATCCTCTACATCTTAGAGGCGGCTAAAGGCATGAAGGAGATCAACCTTCGTGAATATAAGAAAATCCCCACCCTGCGTGGCAAAACTATCTGCACCCTCTTTGTGGAGGACAGCACCCGCACGCGCATGAGCTTTGAGCTGGCTGCAAACCGCCTCAGTGCCGATGTGGTCAGTTTCCAAGCCACGGTGAGTTCGCTGCAAAAGGGTGAGAGCCTTCAGGACACAGTTTACACCTTGGGTGCCATGGGCATAGACCTCTATTGCATCCGCCATTCATCACCCGGTTCCCCTCAATTAGTGCACAAATACTCCGGCAAACCTGTGATCAATGGTGGCGATGGCCGTCATGCACATCCCACCCAAGCACTTCTGGACATATTCTCCATCTGGGAAAAGCTGGGTTCCCTCGATGGGCTCAAGATCACCATAGTAGGCGATATTTTGAATAGCCGCGTTGTGCGTTCAAACCTGATCGGCATGAAGAAACTCGGTGCTGAAGTCACAGTCTGCGGTCCCCGCACTCTGATGCCTTCCGGAATGGAGGAGGTTTACGGTTGCAAGGTGGAATACAACCTGCCTCGTGCGCTGAAAGATGCCGACGTAGTGATGGGGCTGAGGATGCAGATGGAGCGCATGACCGATGGCCTTTTTCCCAGTTTGGAGGAATACAGTAAGCACTACGTGCTCTCCAAAGACACCATCAAATACGCCAAAAAAGACGCGCTGATCATGCACCCAGGGCCGATGAACCGCGGTGTGGAGATCCTGCCCGAAATCGCTGATGGCAAGCAGAGCATCATCGTGGAGCAGGTGGCCAATGGCGTAGCGATCCGCATGGCTCTGATGTTTTTGATACTCGGCGGAAAGGCATAAGGAGGAAACCATGAAAACACTTATCAAAAACGGAACCGTATATCTGGCAGGCAAGTTTCGCAAGCAGGACATCTTCCTGGATGGAACTCAGATTCGTAACGTCTCATCCAAGCTTGACGTGAAAGCCGTCGAAGTAATCGATGCAACTGGGCTACACGTTTTCCCCGGTTTTGTGGACATCCATGCCCACCTCAGAGACCCCGGACATACTTATAAGGAAGACATCGTTTCTGGCACCAAGGCAGCCGCACACGGAGGCATCACCAGCGTTTGCGCCATGCCCAATACCGACCCCGTGGTGGACAACATCGCCTCTGTCGATTATGTGCAAAGACGTGCCAAAGACCTCGGTTCTTGCAAGGTTTACGTGATCGGCGCCATGACCAAAAAGAGCGAAGGCTTGGAGATAAGCGAGATGGCGACCATGAAGTCTGATGGGATCGTGGCGGTCTCGGATGATGGACAGTGTGTGCAGGACGCCAAGATCATGCTCAACTGCATCCGCTACGCCCAAAACTTTGATCTCCCCGTCATCGTCCATCCAGAAGACTATTCTCTCAGTGGCAAAGGGCAGATCCACAGCGGTAAAGTCTCTACAAAGCTGGGTCTTCCCGGCATCAATGCCTTGGCTGAAGAGATCATCATCATGCGTGATATAATGCTTGCCGAAAGCACAGGCGCAAGGCTGCATATCGCTCATATCAGCACCGCAAAGTCCATTGAATTGGTGCGTGACGCAAAGAAGCGCGGCGTGCGCGTCACCTGCGAAGTTACGCCACATCATCTGCTTTTGACTGATGAAGCCTGTATAGGCTTTGATACCAACACCAAAATGAAGCCACCCTTGCGTTCCGAAAAAGATAGGCAAGCCTGTATCCAGGCTCTCATCGACGGGACAATAGATTGCATCGCTACAGATCATGCTCCGCATGCAGACTTTGAAAAGATCAAGGAGTTTGACCACGCTCCCTTCGGCATCATCGGTTTTGAAACCGCCTTCGTGGCTCTCTATCATCATTTGGTCAAGCCGGGCATCGTGAGTCTGGAGCGTATCATCGAAGCCTACTCTTTGGCTCCAGCACGCATTTTGGGTCTGCCCAACAACGAGATCAAAAAAGGCAACGCTGCTGATCTCACCATCGTAGATCTCAATGGCGAAAGCACCATTGATGAAGACTTTATCCTTTCCAAGAGCAAAAACACGCCTTGGATGGGACACACCTTCTCAGGTCGCATCAAATATGCCATTGTGGACGGTAGAACCACTTTTGTGGATCAGTAATATGATCACCAGAGAACTATTGAAAGTGGTGGATGTGAACATCCCCGCACCCCAATATGTACTGCTCAAACTGGATGCAGGCAAACCCATGAAAGGCTTGATCCCAGGTATGTTTTATGAGCTGCGGGCACCCTCTCAAGCTGGCAGGCTCTTCAAACCCATCAGCATCTTGGAAGTGGAAGATCATTTGCTGAGCTTTTTGATCAAGGTGATAGGTGCTGGGACTGAAGCTTTTGCCCATCTAAAAGCAGGTGATGGGGTAGAGGCTCTTGGCCCCTTGGGCAATGGCTTTCCCAGCATCAATGGCCGCAGAGTGCTGTTGGTGAGCGGTGGGGCAGGCTATCCTCCCTTGGCTTGGCTCAAACGTGAAGCGGATGAAGCAGAGTTTTGTCTGCATCTGCATGGTTGCGCCACTGCGGATGAGGTTTTTCCCTGCGATCTGCTCTACACTGTGGACGGCTCTCAAGGGCATAAGGGCTTGGTCACGGATTCGGTTGAATCCTTGATTTCGGATCATAAAATTGACCTCGTTTTGAGCTGTGGCCCTGTTCCCATGTTGGCCAAGCTGACCAATATCTGCATCCAAGTGGAACATTATGTATCCATGGAAGCCTATATGGCATGCGGGATTGGCGTATGTCACGGGTGCGCCATCCCTGTGGATAGTGATTATAAGCTGGTGTGCAAAGACGGCCCCGTATTTGATGCCACCAGAATCAGATGGAGCGAGCTATGAAGTATATCGAGAGCTCTTTGGGCAAGCTGAAGTTGGATTCTTGTGTGACTGTCGCTTCTGGAACCTTTGGTCTTGATTATTTAAAGCTGCGGGATGCAGACGGGAAGCTGCTTTTACCTCAGGAAAGTCTGGGTGCCTATGTGAGTAAAACCATCACCTATGAGCTCAAGGCGGGGAATCCCTCTCCGCGTCTATATGAAACGGAGTGTGGGCTGCTAAACTCCATTGGGCTGCAAAATCCTGGCTTAAAAGGCTTCTTACAAACCGATCTGCCAATCCTCAAAGATGCTCTGCGCATCCCCTTGATCGTCAGCTTTTCCGGCTCTTCCATAGATGAGTTTTGCGAGATGATCACAGCAATGGAGCCTTATCAAGAGATTGCGGGATATGAAGTTAACGTTTCCTGCCCCAATGTGGAAAAAGAGGGCATCGCCTTCGGAGCTGATCCGGACGTGATTCACAAGCTTGTTGCCAGCTTGGCTGCTCTTACGGATAAGGAATTGATCGTGAAACTGAGCCCTAGTGTGACGGACATCGCCCAGATGGCTTTGGCGGCTCAGGAAGCGGGCGCCAGTTCCATTGCCTTGATCAATACGCTTTGGGGCATGGCGATAGACTGGAGAACAGGTAAGGCTATGCTTTCCAAGAAAGTGGGCGGCTATAGTGGTAGAGGTGTGAAGCCCGTGGCTTTGGCCTTGGTCTACAAAGTGGCTCAGGTGGTGGATATTCCTATCTTGGCTATGGGCGGCATCCACACCTGGCAAGATGCACTGGAGTTTATCTATGCGGGCGCCTCTGCTGTTGCGGTGGGAACTGCCAATTTCAACGATCCAGGCGCACCTGCAAAGATTGCTAAAGGATTACAAGAGCACTGCAAGACTAACAACATACATATCAAAGACTTAATAGCTAACCTGAGATAGATGGAGATAAGATGAAAATCATACAATTAGTTGGAGCACGTCCTCAGTTTGTGAAGCTGGCACCTGTCTCCAAGCAGGTAAGGGAAAAACATCAGGAGATCATCATCCATAGCGGTCAACACTATGATTATCAGATGAATGAGGTATTTTTCAAACAGATGCAAATTCCGAAGCCGGATTATGACCTCAACGTCGGCTCTGGCTCACACGGAGTGCAAACTGCACGGATTCTGGAAGCTTTGGAAGCCATTTTGATAAAGGAAGAGCCCGATTGGCTGCTGATCTATGGAGATACAAACACCACGCTTGCGGGTGCGCTTGCAGCGTCCAAGCTGGGTATCAAAACTGCTCACATCGAAGCAGGACTGCGCAGCTTTAACCGCAGTATGCCAGAGGAAATCAACCGCATCGTAGCGGATCACCTCTCAGAGCTGCTCTTGGTTCCCACTCAAACCGGCATGGACAACCTCAAGCACGAGGGCTTGCTGGATAAGGCTATCTTGGCTGGCGATGTGATGACAGATAGCTTGGTTCTGGGCGTGGAAGCAGCTAAAAAGCAAGAAATCAAGCTGATTACCGCAGAGCCCTATTGTGTCCTTACTCTGCACCGTCCTTACAATGTGGACGACCCCGACAAGCTGCAACATATACTCCAAAAGCTAAATACACTGGGTCAAAAGATCATCTTTCCAGTGCATCCTCGCACCCAAAAGCTGATCGCTCTACAGGTAAAGGAGCAATGCGAAAACATCATCTTCGTAGACCCGCTTGGCTATCTGGATTTCTTGACTCACTTGGCCAATGCGCAGATGATTCTCACCGATTCCGGAGGCATCCAAAAAGAAGCCTACATCCTCAGGAAACCTTGCGTGACACTCAGAACAGAAACAGAGTGGGTAGAAACTGTTAGCAGTGGTTGGAACTTGCTCTTAGACCCCAGCGATGCTGGCTTCCCTGAGCTGATCAGGAGCTTCAAAGCACCCAAAGAGCATCCGGATTTGTTCGGAGTCGATGTGAGCAGGAAGATCGTGGAGGCTCTGGAGGTTTAGACCTGATTTATAGCTGGGAGGACAGTGGTGAAAAGTGCCATTTTGGGGCCATGTTTGTCTGAAATAACGAGATGCTTGAGATAGATTTTTGCTCGCCGATGGCTAAGTGACACTATTGTATCCTGCTTGCCAATTATGGGGTCTAAAGGGAAAAAAGTCATTGACTTATAACCCCTATAACGTAGCCTTGCCAACAAAAGTGCAATTATGTCAATTTGGAGTTCATAACTTGATGTCTACTATGAGATTACATAAGATAAATCTAACCTGTTTCCTGCTTTTTGTGGTGGTGACAGGTTTGGTGTCACATTCAGTCTTGCCGCAAGACTTGCAGCAGAGGCAAAACCGCTATACAGAGACGGCTCCGCCGCCCGGGCCCGTGCGTCCGGTGGCAGAGTTTGAACCCAGTAGTGCTGTCTTGATTCGCTATCCTTTGGGTATTCCAGCGAGCTTGGTGGCTATGCTTGCCAACGAGGTTGACGTGGTCTGTCTGGTGGGCAGTGCTTCCCAGCAGAATAGTGCTACCAATACTTTTACTTCCGCAGGTGTAAACATGGATAAGGTGAGTTTCTTTGTTGCAGCCACGGATTCCTATTGGACAAGGGACTATAGCCCTTGGTTTATCGTGGATGGTAACGATGAGTTTGCAGTTGTCGACTTTGTTTACAACCGTCCTCGTCCCGCTGATAATCAGATTCCCCAGCTTTTTGCTCAGAGTTTTTCCTATCCATACTATGCAATGAGTCTACAGCAGACAGGCGGGAATTATATGACAGATGGCATTTCCATCGCTGCACAGACCACGCTGGTTTACAATGAAAATCCCTCGGTGGGGCAGACGGGTGTGCACAATATCATGCAGCAATATTTGGGAGCTGAGACCTTTTACGGCATCCCTGATCCGAATAATACCTACATCGATCACATTGATTGCTGGGGTAAGTTTTTGGCTCCAGATAAAGTTTTGGTGCGCAGTGTGCCCACAAATCATCCTCAATATAACGCCATCGAACAAGCGGCTAACTTTTTTGCCACGCGTAATTGTTCTTGGGGTTATCCTTGGAAAGTGTATCGGGTGAATACACCGCAAAATCAACCTTATAGCAACTCCTTGATTTTGAATAAAAAGGTGTTTGTGCCGATCACAAACAGCGGCTCAGACGCAGCAGCATTGCAGGTTTATCGGGATGCGCTGCCCGGCTATGAAGTCTTTGGGATTTCGGGTGCTTACAATACGCCTTGGGAGTCTACCGATGCGCTTCATTGCCGCACCCATGAGATCAATGACAGGCAGATGCTCTACGTGAGTCACTTTCCCTTCTGGGGCGAGCATGATGCAGATGAAAGCTTCGACATTGATGTTAAGATTAAAGCCTATAGCGGGCATGCTTTGTATGGCGATTCTTTGAAGGTTGTCTACAAAGTTAACAGTGGCAGTTGGCAGAGCATACTCTTGAGTGATTTGGGGCAGAATCAGTTCACCTGTTCTCTAAGCGGTTTCGCCAGTGGAGACACCATTCGCTACTTTATCCATGCGGCAGATCAGTCAGGACGCAGTGTAGATCATCCTTTTACCGGTGCGCATGATCCTCACCTCTTTGTGATCAGTAGGGATGTTGATTCTCCCGTGATAGCGCATCAGGTGCCCGTGGAAGTGATCTATTCGGATTCTGCACCCGTTGCCTTTGTTGCTCATGTAACGGACAACGAGGAAGTGGGGGAGGTCTTTTTCCGATACTACACTGAAACTATGGATTTGACGACTGAGCCCATGAATTCTATGGGATTTGGCCTTTATTGCTTTGACTATCATCCGAATTTTGGCGAGGAAGATCATAACTTCCACTATCAAATCGAAGCTCGGGATATGGAGAATCCACCTAATGTGAGCGTCTATCCTTCTACGGATGAATGGATAAGTATCCCCTTGAAGACGGTGGATTTAGATGATCCGATCGTTAATGTGGGGGACGTCTTTGATGCCAAAATCTATCCCAATCCGATAGTTTCTAAAGACGGTGCTCTGAGAGTAGAGAGTAAAAACTTGGGGCAAGACACATATTTTTGGACTATTTTCAACATTCGAGGCCAGAAAATTGCCTCAGGGAAAAGTAAGGCTGAACTCAAGGGTGAGCAGCTTTCCACAATAGAGGTTAACCTCTTGGAAAACAATGTAACTAAGTCGGGTGTTTACCTGCTAAAAATCAGTGGGAAATCCGGTGAAAAGACCTGCAAATTCGTCATTGCCAACTAGGTTTGTGGAATTAAATCAACAGCGTTGTGAAAATAATTTCAACTTTGCTCTTGACAAAAAAAGCCACCTATCATTCTATGGAGTCAGCCTACAGACCCTACATAGAATGCCCTCCGATCAGTGGGAATACCGCCCGGTAATCCCCACTGCCTTTTTTCTGACCCTAAGCAAAAGGGGCTTGAACATGCAAGCGGCGTTCCAATCTCCAAGCTTTTTTTACAACAAAGTCATTTTATCCCGGGCGAAGTCTACTCAATCACAGCTTATCTTCAGGCAAAATAACGTTATTCTAAACAAAGAGCAACTCATTGATGTTCCAGATAACACCTTTAATAAACGGCAGTTTAGCTACAAGCTGTCGATTAACATAGATGGAGAGTACAATAATTGGAAGAGATCAGAATTGTAAACATTAGCAAAGAATTCGATGGTTTTATGGCTGTCGATGGCGTGGATTTGACCATCAAACCTGGGGAGCTTTTTTCCTTTCTGGGGCCCAGCGGATGTGGTAAGACTACATTGTTGAGGATGATCGCCGGTTTTGAAACGCCCTTGAACGGCAATATTTACATCGGAGATCAGGATATCATCGAGCTGCCTCCCTACAAGAGGCCGGTGAATACCATCTTTCAAAACTATTCGCTGTTTCCCCACATGACGGTGTGGGACAACGTGGCTTTTGGCCTCAAGGTTCGCAAGACGCCCCTGCCCGAGATCAAGGAAAGGGTGAGCGAGATGCTGGATTTGGTGAAGATGAGCGATCAACACTCAAAGTATCCAGACCAGATCAGTGGCGGGCAAAAACAACGTGTAGCCATCGCCAGAGCTCTGATCAATAAACCCGAGGTGTTGCTACTTGATGAACCTTTGGCAGCGCTCGACCTCAAGCTGCGTCAACACATGCTCATTGAGCTGATGAATATCCACGATGCTGTGGGGATCACTTTTATCTATGTGACGCATGATCAAGGTGAAGCGATGAGTATTTCGGATAGAGTGGCGGTGATGAATCGAGGCAAGATCGTGCAAGAAGGCCCACCAGACGACATCTATGAGCGTCCCTCCAGCATCTTTAGTGCCTACTTTATTGGAGAGACCAATCTGATTACTGGAGAAGTGATCGGCATTGAGGATGAGTATGTGCAGCTCAAGTGTCCCATGGGGGATGGAGAGTTTTTTGAGATAGATTCTACCTTCCACTTCAAGCCTGAAATTGGGAGCCAGATCACCGTTTCCTTAAGACCGGAAAAGATAGCCATCTCACGTCATAAGCCCAAAGTCGAGGATGACATCAATCTGGTGAAAGGTGTCATCGAAGACATCCTCTACTTGGGTAGCCATACGCAATACATTGTCACTGTGGGCAATCACAACATCAGAGTATTCAGCCAACACAAGAGAGTTTATTTTGATGACGCAGCTTTGGACTGGGAAGAAGAGGTGTGGCTATTTTGGCATGATACGGATAGCTGGCTGATCAATGAGCTGCCAGATGAAGATCGCATGCCTGCGGAAGGTAAGGCGCATTTTCCCAAGTTCAAAAAGCATAGCTCAGTTTTGGGTGATCGGATATGAAGAGCAATACCAATAGCTCCAAGCTGGATTATCTCCTGGCTGCTCCAACGCTAATCTGGCTCACCGTCTTCTTTTTGGTGCCTTATTTCATCGTGCTCATCTATGGCTTTCTCACACCGGACATTTTTGATGTGAAGTTTGAATTCAATCTCGATGCCTACAGGCAGCTTTTTGAAGGCACCTACTTCCGTCCCTTTTTGCTTTCAGTTAAACTGGCGATCACGACTACGCTTTTGTGCATCCTTATCGCCTATCCGGTGGCATATCTGATCGCCAGAGCCTCGGACAAGCTAAAGAATACGCTGCTGATTCTGATCATCATCCCTTTTTGGACAAACCTCATCATCCGCATCTTTAGCTGGCGTATCTTCCTCTCCTACAATGGGGTGCTAAACGATATACTGCTCAAGATAGGTCTCATATCTCAGCCCTTGGAGATTATGCGCACAGACCTGGCTGTGATCATGGTGATGGTCTATGTCTACCTGCCTTATATGATCTTGCCTCTGTATAGCGTGCTGGAAAAGCTGGATTTTACACTCTTGCATGCTGCCATGGATTTGGGAGCAACCGAGGTGAAATCCTTCTTTAAGATCACGTTGCCGCTCAGTCTGGAAGGGATATTTGCCGGAGTGTTGCTGGTGTTTATCCCCTCGCTGGGCACATATCTGATCCCGCAATTGGTGGGTGATCAGAGGTCTTTATATGTGGGTCAGGTGATCACCTATAAGATCAAAAACATTCCCAGAAACTGGCCTATGGCTTCTGCGCTGAGCTTTGGCTTGCTGATTTTGGTGGCTATTTTCCTGCTCATAGGCTACATCCTCTTGCGTAAGAGCAAGGTAAGAGGGGTGGTATAATGAGAAGATTCACACGTGGCCAGTTCTTCAAAGGGATGAATCTCACAGTGTTCACTTTCGCCATGCTGTTTTTGTATATCCCTATCCTGATATTGGTGATTTTTAGCTTCAATGATGCGCGGATCGTTACTTCCTGGAAGGGCTTTACCTTCAAATACTATCTGCAGCTCTTGGATAACGTTGCCATCCGCCAAGCCTTTTTGAACACGATGCTGATAGCGGGCTTGAGCACATTTATCTCCACTCTCTTGGGTTTGCTCACCGCTTTGGGTTTGGAAAACAAGAAGCTGAAGGGCAGAAGAGGCTTTATGGGACTGCTCTATGCGCCTTTGGTGATACCGGACATCCTCATGGGTGTGTCCCTGGCCTTGCTTTTCAATTTCCTGAGTGTAAACACCGGCATGTGGACGGTGCTCATCGCTCACATCACCTTCTGCGTATCCTATGCAGTGATCGTGATCCAGTCTCGCTTGGAAGGTTTTGACTACTCACTGATCGAAGCTGCCATGGACTTGGGAGCCAAGCCCGCAACCACCTTCTTCAAAGTAAAGCTGCCGCTGATTATGCCCGGTGTGATCGCAGCGGCCTTGCTTTCGTTTACACTTTCCATCGATGACTTTATCATCACCTTCTTTACCTCAGGCAGGGGTTTTGACACGCTTCCCATCTATGTGGAGGGAACCATCCGCCGTGGCACCATTACCACCATCAATGCCCTGTCTACCTTGGTGATCGGCTTCACATTACTCTTGGTGGTATTCACCAAACGAGTCCGCAAATCCCTGATTTCTACCTTTTAGAGAGCCTGCTAAAAATGCGAATAGATTCTAACAGTTATACAATTCTTTCCATCTTGGAACGGATATTGCATACCTGTGGGTTCAATCAAATCCGACTGTTTAAAAACCAGTTCGGCCGATTGAGTAATAACTCGAGGAATAGATGACTATATTGATCCTGGCTACGGTGGTTCTGATCCTAAATTGGATATGGGAATATCGCCGTCACCTGCGTAAAGTAAACAGCATCCCTATCAGAATACACGTTAATGGCACCCGAGGCAAATCGAGCGTGACAAGGCTCATCGCAGCAGGCCTCAGAGCTGGTGGCATTCGTACCATCGCCAAAACCACGGGCACCATGCCCAGGGTGATAATGCCTGATGGTCGTGAGGCCGCTGTTATCCGGCTTATGGGTGCAAATATCATTGAGCAGAAGTATATCTTCCGAGAGGCGGAAAAGCATGATGTGCAGGCTATTGTGATCGAGTGCATGGCGGTAAATCCTGTCTTCCAGTGGATCACAGAGCGCAAGTTTGTCCATTCCACCATCTCGGTGATCACCAACTGCCGTCCGGATCATTTGGACTTGATGGGCAGTACCGTCCAAAGTGTTACCATGTGCCTTTCCAACACCATCCCGGCCAATGGCATATGC
>JAKQWO010000081.1 GCA_029561955.1 Candidatus Cloacimonadota bacterium | reverse complement strand
CACCCACCTGACGGGCAAGCAGGATGTGTTCACGAGTCTGAGGCATGGGGCCGTCATAAGCGCTAACCACAAGAATAGCACCGTCCATCTGGGCAGCACCGGTGATCATGTTTTTGATATAGTCAGCATGGCCAGGGCAGTCAACGTGGGCATAGTGACGAGCTTCGGTCTCATACTCAACGTGAGCGGTGGCAATGGTTATACCACGGGCTTTTTCTTCGGGAGCGTTGTCGATACTATCGAAAGAACGGAACTTGGCTCCGCCTTTCTTACTAAGATAAAGGGTAATCGCCGCTGTGAGCGTCGTCTTACCGTGGTCAATATGACCGATCGTACCAACGTTAACGTGAGGCTTGGTACGAATGAATTTTTCTTTTGCCATTGTTCCTCCTGGAATTACTATTCCATGTCCTTGTTTATTCGCTATATAAATACAAAACCTCGGGACTATGTCCTCTGGAATTGATCAAAAGAAAATGGAGCTCAAGACCGGACTTGAACCGGTGACCTCATCCTTACCAAGGATGTGCTCTACCTGCTGAGCTACTTGAGCCAATTTACTTCATGTCACCTGAAAGGTCTGACAAAAAATGGAGCGGGAAACGGGGTTCGAACCCGCGACCCTCAGCTTGGAAGGCTGATGCTCTAGCCAACTGAGCTACTCCCGCATCATAGACGTCTTAAAGACTTAAAAAAGTGGTGGAGAGGGGAGGATTTGAACCTCCGAAGTCGACTGACGACAGATTTACAGTCTGTTCCCTTTGACCACTCGGGAACCTCTCCACATTTATGGAGCCGATGAAGGGAGTTGAACCCCCAACCTATTGATTACAAATCAATTGCTCTGCCATTGAGCTACATCGGCATCACGTTTAATCATCAAAATAAATGCACCCTTTTCTGTCAATAAGTATTTTGAAGTCTTCACTAAATACACACTATGAACGCCAATTTCTTGACGTGATTGAACCAAAAATCTGATCGCACCTTTTTTGTCAAGAACTACTTACAAATTTACCCACTCTATCCGACAAAGCATCACCAATAGTGTAGATAATTATCTTCCATAACACACACCCCTTACCCTTCGTGTCTACCCGCACCTAAGCCCTCATCCCCACTCTCTCGAACATCAAGAAGAAATCATTTGACTAAATCCCAGCTTCATCAGATGGGGGTCCTAAATCGTTTTTTTGATTGATCATATAGGAGAACCGATGTTTAAAAAGGTGTGTATCACTATAGCGCTTAGTCTCTTATGCCTCATCGCCTGGGCAGACTACAGCGTTGACTTTGAAGGCCCGGGCGAAACGAAGGCCGCCTATGCCAGCGGAACTGTGACCCTAAGTGGCATAAACTGGAATATGACCGAGGCATTGATCGGCACAGATCCAGACGACGGGATCAATGGCGCCAGGTCAGCTCGCCTCAGAGGCTATGGCACAAGCGTGATAACCATGTTACAAGACAAATCAGATGGCATAGGAACCATCAGCTTTTTATACAAGAGATACAAACCCACTGAACCTACGATAGAATGGATGGTACAATTCAGCACCAACAATGGCTCATCCTGGCAGCAAGCAGGAGAAATCTTTTCCCCTACAGCCGACCTAAGTACCTTCAGCGCTGAAGTAAATGTGACCGGCAATGCCAGAATCCGCATCTTGCCCGCAGGCCAAGTCAGCAACACCAATAGACGAATGAACATCGATGACATCCTGATCACGGATTACGTAGCCAATTCACCCTCTATTACTTTGACACCCAATATCTTAAGCGGCTTTACCTATGATCAAAATCATGGCCCCTCCACCGCTCAGACCTACACACTCAGTGCAGCAAACTTGAACCCCTCAAGCGGCAATATCGATATTTCTGCCTCTGATGCTTATGAATTTTCCACCACAGGCAGCTCTTACCAGAGCACGCTTTCCATTCCTTACAGCAGCGCAACCCTCTCCCCCACCACTATATATGTCCGCTTGAGACCCGGCTTACCATATTCCAACTACAGCGAAAACGCCACCCACTCCGGCGGTGGAGCCATGGCTTACCTTGGGCTCAATGGAAACGTCACACTTTCCATCTTGCCCTTCACCGGCAGCTACAGCCAGGATTTTACTGATTTTGTCAGCTTGAACACCCTGCCCAACGGCTGGTGTGTGGATGAAGACATCCCTTACATCGGTGATTTTGATCATTTAGGCACCGGCGGCCTCAGAGGCAATGGAGTCCTAGGCATGCAAGTCACCGGCTCCGCACCAAATGACAGCCTCACCGCAACTTTGAGCTTTATAAACACCAGCGGATCGCCCATCAACTCGCTCTCCATCAGCTATATGGGCAAGGTTGCAAAGTTAGAGAATTCCGGCACACCCAAATGGATAGTTCAATTGAACAACGCCGTTATCCCCGAGCTGGAATACAGCACCGCGGAAGGCATAAATAGCCCCCGCAGCGCTATTGTGGACGGCCTCAACATCGCTGTTGCAGATACTTTTACTGTAAGCTGGTTTACGACTTCCGTGGGAACTTCGGGCTATAGGAGACAGATAGGTATTGATGATATGCAGGTCGAGATTTACATTTCAAATGAGCCCGCTTTGCATCTCTCTGGACAGCTCACCCCCTTTGAAACCCAACATGAATATCCTTCCAGCAGCCAAAGCTATCTGCTGCACGGCTCCAACCTCACCTCCGACATCATTGTGCAAGCTCCCAGCGGCTTCCAGCTCTCCACAGATGACATTACCTTTAGCTCCCAATTACAACTTCCCAGCAGCTTCAACGGCTGTATCCATGTGCGCCTCAGCGGTGAAATCGTCGGCTCTTTCTCCGGAAACATCACTCACAGCTCTAATAGCGCACCCAGCCAGTTGCTCCCCGTCAGCGGTACAGTCTGTAGCAGCTCTGGAGGCTACGCCCAAGACCTCTTCATCAGCGAATACATAGAAGGTTCCAGTTTTAACAAAGCCGTTGAGATCTACAACGGCACCGCCTCACCCATAGACCTTTCCGGCTACGTCTTGGAGCTTTATTCAAACGGTAGCTCCACGGTAAGCAACAGCTTTACCCCTACAGGTATCTTAAATCCCGGTCAATGCTTTGTGGTTGCCCACTCCAGTGCTGATGCCACCATCTTAGCTGTTGCAGATGCTACCCATAGTGGATTTTGCAATTTCAATGGTGATGACGCTGTAGCTCTGGCCAAGATTGATCCCCGAAGCTTTGTAGACATCTTTGGCGTGATTGGTCACAGGCCCACCGATGCGTGGACGGCTGATGGAGGCTACACCACCAAAGACGCAACCTTGGTACGCAAATCAACAGTAGCCCAAGGTGTGAGTGTCAATCCCAGTGGTACCTCCTTTACGACCCTGGCCACCGAGTGGGATTTGTATGATAGTGATACCGTTAGCTATCTGGGTTATCATGATTGTGACGCCTCCGGTTATGAGGTGCAAGCTCCCACGATTCAGGCGCATGACCTCATCGCCTATCCCTCCCATGATGAAATCACCTTAGAATGGAGCGCAGGAGATGGTGCCAAGCGCGTGATCTATCTCAATACCAGCAACAGCTTTACACCTCCTGCAGATGGAGACAACCCTACACCCAACTTAGTTTACACTTCCGGTCAGCAATGCGTATACAATCAGAGTACCCCGATCATTGAAGGTGTGCCGGTAAACGCCTGCCGCATCACCAATCTTCAGCCCCAAACCCAATACTGGTTCAGAATTTACGAATACAACGGCGAAGGCACGCAGACCAAGTTTTTGCTCATCGAGGCAACCAACAACCCCTTAGGCACCAGCACCACGGAACACATTGTGGAAACAGGTTATTACGCCGAGGTTTCTGGCTATGGACAGACTCTGAAAAACTCTCTGCATCAACTCCTCAGAACCACCCATACCACTCAATACTCCTACGATGCGCTCTGGACCCAGCTTCCCTATACGGATGAAGACCCAAACAACCCCAACAACATCATCGAGATCTACACAGGCTGGAGCGTTCCCAAATCCAGTGCCGGCGGTGGCGTAACCCAGTGGAACCGTGAACACACCTGGAGCAAGAGTCATGGCGACTTTGGCGAGACTCGTCCTGCGGGCACAGATCTTCATCATATGCGCCCTTGCGATGCCACCGTAAACTCCGCCAAATCCAATCGTGATTTTGATAACGGCGGCACGCTCTACATTGACGCCTCTCCCCCATCCGGATACACTGGCGACACGGGCTGCTACAGCTCTCCGAGCAACACCTGGGAGCCCCGTGATGAGGACAAGGGAGACGTGGCGCGCATGATGATGTATATGGCAGTGCGCTATGAGGGAACCGATACCAGTTTTGACCTGGAACTGGTAGATGACATCGACACCAGCGGGCCAAACTATGGCAAACTCTCCACGCTGCTTGCCTGGCACTTGCAAGACCCGCCCGATGCCAGAGAAATGCAGCGCAACGAACGCATCTTCGATCGTCAGGGCAACCGCAATCCCTTCATCGACCGTCCGGAATATGCAGTCAAGATTTGGGCTCCGATACCCCAAAACCCTCAAAACATCAGCCAAAGCGGTTTTAGAGCTGTATGGACTACTCCCATCAGCGCCAGCAGATATCACCTTCAGGTGGCCACAGATAGCCTATTTGTCAATGTATTACCCGCCTACGACAACCTCAACGTCTACCTGAACAATTCCCTGCTACTCAGCGGACTCTCCAATGATAATACCTACTACTATCGCCTCAGATCTTACTTCCAGAGCGGTTATAGCATGTATTCTCCCTTCATGAGAGTGGAGCTTTTAGCCTCAGCGGAAGCAAACCTAAACTCAGACACACCTTTGGATGAATACAATCTGAATGAGCTGCAGCTCAACCTCAACCTGCAGGGATGCACCTTTACGAGTCCAAACCTCAATCTGGCACACTTTACGCTTTTGGGTGCGCCCACTGGCTTGAGCATCCAGGGCATCCAGTACTTAACCCCCAGCTCAGCAGCGGTTTACCTAAGCTTTGATGGTAGCGATTTTGATCTCAACCACTATCTGCAAATCCAGATTTTGCCAGACGCAATCTCTGCATCTACCAGCGTTACCAGCAGCTCGCTCAAAGTCACTGCCTACGTGGAAACCCCACTTACCATCAGCATCAGTTCAGATCAAATAAGCCTGCAGCTCAGCCCCGTCGCCAACAGCGCTGGCTACAAGATTTTCAGCAGTACCGACCCCTATTCTCAGTATGAAGAGTGCACCGAGGCAGGCAGCTTTGACGCCGGAAATCCGCTAATCTGGGCTCAAACTGCTCCCCTACAAATACGAGGCTTCTATAAAGCGGCTGCTTTCAGGGAATGATAACATAAGTATTTAAGAGGACTTGACAGGTATTATTATGGAAGATTTTAGAAGACTCAAACCCGACATGTTAGACCACCTGATGGGCAATCTGCCAGGCATGGTCTATCATTGCCTCAACGACAATGTTTTGACCCTGCTATATGTCTCCAAGGGAAGCAAAAAGGTGACCGGTTATGAGCCTCAGGAGCTTATCGACGGTGATATGGATGGCTATGAAAAGCTTATCCTGCCGGAAGATAGAGCCATGGCGAGAGAGACCATGAACCGAAGTATAGAGAATCAAACCGGCTTCCAAATCACCTACCGCATTAGGCACAAGGATGGCAGCATCCGCTGGGTCTGGGAACAAGGCATAGCTATACCAAACCCCGAAGACAAGACCACTTCTTTGCATGGCGTGATCATGGACATCTCCTGTGCCCGCAAACTGGAGAAGCGCCTGGAAGCGAGCATTGAGGAATTGGAACATCTCAATCTGATGAAAGACAGGTTCCTCAACTTTGTTCTGCACGACCTGCAGGACCCCGTCCTCTCTTTCATCTCGCTGAGCAACTTTTTGACTCAAAACATCGACAGCTTCAGCAAAGAAGAGTTGGTGGACTATCTCACCCAAATCAAGAATTCATCCTATAGAATGAACCTGATGCTGGGAGAAATCTACAAATGGGCAAAATTCGAGCGGCAAATGGCCAATCCCACCACCGGACTCATCCGTTTAGACGCCCTGATCTCAGATTTGAGACAGCATTACAGACCACTTTTGCAGAGCAAAAAGCTCACGGTTAAACTGGATTGCCCGCCCGATGCGGTGATCCATTCGGATGTGGATGTACTATCTCTCCTCGTGGGCGTAGTGCTCAGCAACGCCATCAAATACTCCCATCCCGGCGGGGAGGTGAGGATAAATCTTACGGTGAAGGATGAGCAGCTCAAGTTTAGCGTGAGCGACGATGGAGTGGGGATCCCCAGCTCGAAAATCCAAAATCTATTTTCCCTGAAAAACGACTACTTCCGCAGCGGCACCAACAATGAGAACGGCTCCGGAATGGGGCTGGTTCTGGCGAAAAGAGCCTTGAAAGACCTGGGCGGAAACATAGAAGTGGAATCCAAACTGGGAAAAGGAAGCACCTTTACCATCACTTTGCCTGTGGGAGCTCAACAGCACATCTGAGCGAGGACGGAAGTTAACTACACAAGACATAGCAGGTTAGACTCTTCTCAGGCTTGGACTGCTTACATTTTGTCCCCAGATAATGCGATCGGCTCCTTCTCTAAGATTGAGCTTTTCCTCCGCCATCCACAACCGCTTGGTCTTTGGCCAAAGCAACCTTTGTACGGGCGGTCGCTGAACCACATGAAATGGGTCACTATGGCAAGCGACCATACTTGGCCAGCAGCGCTGGCCATATCTCTTACCTTTTTAGTAGACATAAAATTCCTTGCAAGTTCCCGATACTTGATTCAACATTTGCCTTTTTGAAAAGGTTCACCCCTTTCTGAGCGCCTTCCCCGCCCAAACTCGTAACCCCTTGGTATCCTATACCATTCCTGCTCGATGGAGGAAGAGCGGAGCAGGGGCGGGGCAGGGACGCCGCATAAACAGCGGCTTTGAGGAGGGTCAAAAAGGGCTGTTTCCTTTGCAAAAACCATATGCTGAGGTCAAAATTTTCAGAAAGGGCTACTTTTTCGGCTCCGGAGTTGCAGACTTTCGAGCGGAAGTTTGGCAGTAATTTAACCCAGATAATGCAAAAGGCTCTTTCTCTAAGGTTGAGCTTTTCTCCCCGTCACCCACTTCGCCCTTACTTACCCGCAGGGTGATGCCGTGCAGATATTCGGGTTTTTCCCGAGTGGCTCCGAGTAATCACCGGGCGGCTAAACAAGGAAGAGGTAGGGAGAATCACACTGTGGCTACTGCATTATTGAGGTTTAAGGGTGTGTTTTACTCAAATTGCTGTCTGAAAAACGGACAGAATTTTCAAAGAGGCGACAGCCTAGATCTCTTTGGCATCTTCCCCGTAGATTTGCTTAAACTTATGGTTGTCAATCTCATCGACGTGACCTTCAAAGGCTACTTTTCCTTCTTTGAGGGCAAAGACTCTGTTTCCATAGCGTTTTGCCAGAGAGAGGAAGTGGAGGCTGCAGATGACGGTGATGCCTTCGGCGTTGATTTTGCCTAAGTATTGCATCACGGAATCTGCGGTAGCGGGATCCAGGCTGGCAACCGGTTCATCGGCCAAAATCAGCTTTGGGTTTTGCATCAGGGCTCTGGCAATACCCACCCTTTGTTGTTGGCCGCCGGATAGTTGCTTCACTTTCCGGTGTTCAAATCCGCTGAGGCCCACCTTTTGAAGGTTAAGCCTGGCGTCTTCCCAATCTTGGGTGCTGTATCTTTCCAATAAACCTCGATAGCCCAACCGGCCGGTGAGCACATTGCCAATCACACTCATGTTTTTGACTAAGTTAAACTGCTGAAACACCATGCCTATCTCGCGTCTGTAGTGGCGCAGCGATGTCCCCTTCAGTTTAATGATGTCCTTGTCTTCAAAGGAGATTTCACCGCTGTTGGGTTCAACCAAGCGGTTGATGCATCTGAGCAAAGTGGATTTGCCGCTGCCAGAGAGGCCCAAAAGGATGACAAAGTCACCCTGATAGACTTCCAGACTCACCCCGTCCAAGGCATTGTATTTGCCGTCGTAGCTCTTGATGAGATTCCGGATTCTAAGCTGAGACTTCAAGGCTGGCACCTGTACGGGCGGTTGCCGACCCGCCGCAATGTACGCTCGCTCGCTGAAGCGACCCAAGTAGCAAGCGGTCGCTGAACCGTCGCTTGACAAGATTTTGGATTTTCAGTTAGCGGATTCAAGGTGGAGTGTCTTCTATTTCAAAAGAGTCTTGGGGTCCAATCCCATCAGCTTGATCGCTTCGCGCACGATGTCGTAGTCCTTGTCCGTAGCGGGCTCCAAGCCATCAATCTGATAGAGTTCGTCCATGATCTTTTTGCCGTGATCGCTCTTGGAAAAAGCATAAAGCACGTCCAAGACCTTGGCTTCCAGGTCTTTGGGAAGGTTTTTGCGGAAGGTGACGGTATCGTTGGGAATCCAATCCGTGAAAGCGACGGGGATCACCTTTTCCAACACATCCGGATGCGTATCCACCAGCTTGGCACGTGCATCTTCGGGATTTCCTGCGCTATCTGGAGGAGACCAGTAGGTGCAGCCTACGTCAGCAGTGCCACTATAGACGGCCAAGATGGCGGCGTTGTGAGAGCCGGTAAAGCGTGCCTGGGAAGGCTGGATCCCCTTCGCTTTGAGCATGGCGGAGGGATAGATGTATCCGGAGGTGGAAGCGGCGTCCGTGTAGGCTATCACCTTGCCCTGCATATCTTCAATGCCTTTGATGTTGTCGTTTGCACGGGCAATGAACTGGCCTCTATACATCTTCAGGCCGTTGCGCACAGTCATAAACTTCACTTGGGCATCATACTTTTCTTTGGCCAACACATAGGCAAAAGTGGGCAACCAGGCGATGTCTGCCTGATAGTTCCCTAAGGCTTCGATCACAGCGGCATAGCTGGTGGGAACTGCCACTTTGAAGTGGTAGCCGGTTTCCTTTTCCAAAGCACGGGCGATGGCTTCACCGCTGGCTACCACCTTGCCGGCTTCCAAAGAGGGAACAAAATACATCTTGATGGGGTTGCGTTTGCTACCCAAATCTTTGTTGGCTTTTTCGATGCGGCTGGATTCGTTGACGCAGCCTAAGCTAAACAGTATAAAAAGGATCATGATAATCGTCAGGGGACGTCTCATTTTGATCTTCTCCTTAAGAAACTTTATCTATCGGGTCATCAGAATCTAAGTGATTGAATAGGTCAAATGAATTTTACTTAACATGGACTGCGGCTGTTCGGAGACCGCCCGTACGGAGTTTTGCTTAACAATGGGCAAAATCAACCTACCTCCTCAAAGAAAGGATGCGATAGTAACAGCTTGCGGCCAAGTTTTTGCGCTAAGGTCTCCCTGTCCAAGCCGTCCAAAGTGTAGCCATCAACATTGAACATATTGCTGGGCAAAATCAGGATTTGCTGTGGTTGGGAATCGTGTTGGCAGAGGATATCTGAGGCAGTGAGTAGTCCGCTCACGGTAACATGTGGGCCAAAGAAGTCGTTACTGACAGCCTTTGCGCTCAAGGTGGATTTTGAGAGTTGGGAGCTGATCTGAGTTGCTATCTTGTGCATCTCTTTGGCGGCAGCTTGAGAATGGAGCAAGAGGTAATCTGCACCTTGTTTATCTAAAGTCTGGATCACTTCCTTCTTGTGTCTGCTAAAGCCGGCACGCAGCAAGCTGAGCAGGCCGATGCCATTTTCTGCCTGAGGGTAATCCTGATAGTAAGCTCTACCGGGCAAGGCTTTATCCGCCAAGACAAAGAATTCGTCTGCTGCGTAGATGATGTCGGATTGGGTCTCTTGCCGGAGGATATCGATCAGGCTCAAAAGCAAAGTGGCAGAATGGGCATCGAAGGGTTTGAGCTCGGGGAGACGAGAGCGAAAATGGGTCAAGCCCACAGGAACCACTCCGATGGAGAGGGTGTTGAGCTCCGTACGGGTGAGGTCTAAGATGGTGTGCTCCAGCTCTATTCGATCGTTCATCCCGGGCACACAGACGATCTGGGTGTGAAAGCTGATGCCGGCGCGGCTGAGACGCTTGAGGGTTTTGAGAACATCAAAGTCATTGCGGTAGCCCATCATCTTCTGGCGCAAGGCTTTATCTGTGGTGTGCACCGAGATGTAGAGCGGACTGATGTGCTGGTCTATAATGCGCTTGAAATCCGCTTCGCTGAGATTGGTGAGTGAGATATAGTTGCCATGCTCCCAGGACATCAGGTAGTCGTCATCTTTGATGTAGAGGCTTTTGCGCAGACCTGGGGGCATCTGGTCTATAAAGCAAAAGACACATTTGTTTTTGCAGCGCCGGATAGGCTCAGGCTCAGGTTCAATGCCCAAAAAGAGCATGGAGTCACGGATGATTTTCACTCTCTTTTGAGTGCCGGCTTTAGTTTTGAGCAAAATATTGAGCTGATATTCGGAGCTGCAATAGGCGAGGTCGAAGCTGTCGCGGATCTGGTAGCCATTGATCTTGATTATCTCGTCACCGCTGGTGATGCCATAACGAGCGGCCAGCCCCTCCGGATCCAGGTTTCTTACTTTTAGCGCCAAAGATGTATCCTTTTTAGATGTTGCGGATGCGGTCGTAGCGGAATTTAAACCTTTTCACCCCTTCAAAGATAGTGCGAGCCAGCCGTTCTTGGTATTCGGCATTGCCCAAAAGCTCCTCTTCCCTTTCATTGCTGATAAAGCCCACTTCGATGAGCACCGCCGGCATGAATGCGCCGCGCAAGACATAGAAATTGGCCTGTTTTACGCCTCGATCGGAAGCTTCGGTACCGGAGACCAGACTTTGTTGGATCAGCAAAGCCATGTTGTTTGAGTTTTCCAGATACTCGGTTTGGCACAAATCGCTGAGGATAAAATTGAGAGCATCATATTTGGCAATCTCTGTCTCGCCACCCTCATACTTTTCCACCACACCGTTTTCCAAAGCTTCAACAGCGCGGGCATCGGAGGTCTGAGCGGTGGAGAGATAATAGGTCTCTATGCCGACGGCAGAGCGAGCTTTAGCGGCATTGGTATGCACGCTGAGAAAGAGATCAGCTTTGTGTTCGTTGGCTATCTTGGTGCGATCTCTCAAGGCGACGAAACGATCATCGCTGCGCGTCATGACCACCCTCACACCCAGTTCCTCTTCCAGCATTCGTTTCAAGTGCAGGCACACATTGAGGTTTACCACCTTTTCCTGAAGCCTGCCTTTGCCAACAGCGCCGGGGTCTTTTCCTCCATGACCGGGGTCTAACACTATGACCTTAACGCTGTTATCTTTGGGTGTGGGCAAAAACAGGGTCTTGTTTTTGAATTCCATCTGCTTAAAGTGAAGCGGCAGATGCTCCGTCACAAATACGGCAGGTAGGTAAAACTGGTCTTTGATGCGCCTCAGAGGATGGTGCATAGACCAGGAAAAATCTGTGGATGTGTAGAAAGAAGAGCCAATCAAAAACACAAACTGCCGCCCCTCAATATAGAGGTGTAAACGCTGGTCTGCACGCTCTTCCTTGGTGATGGAATTGAAGGTGGAATTGAAGTGATCAATTCGCACATAATTCACACCATCAAGCTTGGTTTCTGGCAGCAAAACCGTCTTACGGGTGTTTTTAAAGCTCACGTTGATATCCGCCCAAAGCATGCCCTGGGCAAGAGTTATCAACAGGCTTATCATCAGTAACATTTTAAACTTTCTCATAGTAAGGCTCATGTGTCTGGAAATGGCTTTGATGTCAAGCTAAAAAAGCAAATTCCAGCTTTTTATTGATATTTACAGGTGTTTTGGGGCAATCCCTCACATTTTGTTTGCTGACGGGAATGAATATTGCTTTATATTTCAGACAAATAGGTATGGAGATTACAAGTGAGACGAATTGCCCTTATTGCGTGTCTACTTTTGTGGACAGTCACTTCTATGATGGCAGATGAGTTTGCCATCCGCCCAGCATATCGTCTGGTTTTGCAAAAGTTTGATTTTGAAACTTCGGGTGGTGAGCAGCTTGTCTTCTTCAGTAATTGCGACACTTTAACCGAGAGCATCTACTTTTATAGAATCAGCTCTACCGGTGTGCTTATCACTACGGAAGCTATACCTTTGTCGCACAAGGATACAGGCCAAACGCTGATAAACGTGATCCCCACCAGCGATGGTAATTTCGTCATTATCTGGCTGGAGCGCAGCAACAATAACGATTACTGCATCCAAAAAGTTACACCGGAGGGACAGTGTCTCTGGGCTGACGGAGGCGTGGTTCTCTTTGATCAATTCTGCAATGCTACGCGTCACAAGGTTCTCCCCAACGCCATCGGTGGTGTAACGGTGGTTTATCAAGATAGCTGGGACAATCCCATCTATGGGCAAAACTTTGACAATGAAGGCAATAAGCTCTGGGGTGAAGCTGGATTAACCTTGGTGGAAATGGATGATTTGGTAGAGCTCAAAGGCATGGCAGCTTATCCTGGAGGTGGCTTTCTGTTGCATCTCTACATAGACCCGGAGGTCAACAACAGATATGAGGTGCTAAGGTTTTCCGATGCGGGAATGCTCGTCAGCAACCAGTCCATCGTACCCACAGACCTATTTGCAAATTACTTTACTGCAATAGTTGGCCCCGAAAATGGCGAGTATCTAGTCTACAGAATCTTCGACAATAACATACAGATCAATAAAGTAGGAGTGGATGGGCAGCCCGTATTGGCTCAGAACATATCTTTCAATGGCACCCTAAAGGGCATTAAGCTTTTGAGCAATGGAAGAGTAGCCTACTTAATGGCTGGTGTTGGAACTCTGTCGGATCGTCTTTATATGCTGTCTCCTTCTTTGGAACCACTTTGGAATGTTGGGGAGATTTTTGGATACTACAATTATGCTGAGATAGACGAATTTTCGGGTGGGACAATCATGGTGACTGTCGGTAGTGTCGTTCAGTTTTTTGACACTTCCGGCGCCAAGCTTCTCTCCCAAAGCCAGCCTATAACTACAGATAATATGATTGACTTCCATGTTTTTTCTACCGAAGACAGTGGTATATTCCTGTGGAGCTGTAAACAGAATACAGAGCAAGTGCTCAAATTGCAGGCATTGAGCATGGATGGAAGCCTTACTCATGCTCCCACAGGCTTGATCTTGGAGGAAAGGTTAGTAGGCATCTGTGGAAATGAGAGTGGAGGTAAGGCGAGTCGTTGCTTTGCCTTGGACAATAGGTTTGTGAGCATTTGGTATGATACACGAGCAGGTTTGAACAAGGGAGGGATTTACTACCAACTGCTTGATCAAAATATGCAGCCTCTCTTGGAACCCAATGGCCGACCGCTCCGACCCTCTGCGGATGGAATTATGGAACTGAGACAAGCCATATTGGGCAACGATAACAGGTTGTATCTGTTATACAGAGTCGCATCCAACGGCAGAGATTATCTGCAAGCGATAGATTATTATGGCAGCCTATGCTTTGGTGAAGGCGGAATTGAGTTTGGGCTCAGAAACCAGATTATGGGTATTGTAGACCACGTTATCTACTTGTTTTGGACGGGCTCCAGTGACGGTAGCTCAAGCAGGATTATGGGCCAAAAATATGTGAACGGTATAGCCCAGTGGAATCAACATGGAGAGCAACTTTTGGGCAGTGTGACCAACCATCAGTACACCTTGTTGGGCTTTGAAAATGGCCTGCTTGTTTATAGTGACCAATACAGCTCCTCTACGGGTGAAGGCAATGCCCATCTCAAAGCCTTGATGTTTGACGTTTATGGGCTGATAACCTCCGTTGGAGGCGACAATTCCATCATCTTGTGCTCCGAAACAATCAGCCCCGGATATTCCCTCTATGGCATGGGTAAGATGGGCGATGATCTCTGCCTGATCGTCCGCCGGAACAGTCAGGAATCCACAACCAGCTACATCCTGCAGAAGGTCAGCCCTCAAGGTCACTGGCTCTGGGGAGCGTCTGGGATAAACTTTGGAGGTGGTCAAGTCATCAAAAACACCGTCGTCAAGAGTGATGCTTTGTGTTTTTTAGCACAAGATGATGATGGATACTCCTATCATAGTGTAGACGCCTTGGGCAACTTTCAGACCCCGGAAGCTGGAATCAATATCATCCCAGCAATCTATGCACCCAAAGAGGTAGATTTTGCCGCCTTCGACGACGGCTCCATGATCTGCGCTTTCACTGATGGTGCTATTGATTCTGACGTCTATTACCGGCGCATGAATGCCGATGGAACGCCTACGGATAGTGCTCCTGTGGTGCTTTGTAATGCACGTAATGCCCAATCTCAGCCCCGCATCGCCACATATTCCAATACAGCGCTCATCACTTGGATAGACGAAAGGGCAGGTGAAGAAGTTACTGGCCTTTGGGGCAACACGGTGCAGAGCAGCACACCTGTTGACGACGCCCTGCAAACACCTATCCATCAAGCTCAGATCATCAGCAACTATCCCAATCCCTTCAACCCCTCTACCACTATTAGCTACAACATCGCTGTCGAGGGCATGGCAAAGCTGGAAGTTTACAACATCAAGGGACAGTTGGTAAAGACCCTGGTGAAGGAACATAAAGCCAGAGGTAAACATCAAGCGGTGTGGGATGGAAAGGATTTCAGGGGTAAAGGTGTCGCTTCAGGCGTCTTTTTTGTGCGCCTCAGTTCTGCCGGTAAGAGCAGCACGCATAAAATGCTGCTCAAGAAATAGATAAGGAGAGCAAAATGAGAAGAATCGCCCTCCTGTTATGTCTAATTTTGTGCACAGCCACCTTTTTAGTGGCGGATGAATTTGTCATCCGTCAGGCAAATGAGCTGACTTTAACAGAGTTTAGCTTCCAAACAGCGGCTGGAGATTGGCTGGTTTTCTTTACCGATCACAGCACATTGTCTGGGAGTATCTATTGCCATAAACTCAGTGCAGCAGGAGAGCTTCTCACCAACGAAGCTATACTTTTGTCATACAAAGAGACAGACCAAACTCTACTGGATGTGATCCCTACCAACGATGGCAATTTCATCGTTATCTGGAAGGAGTTTGCCGCTTCTGGCTATACCTATATGCAAAAATTGACGCCAGATTGTGAATGCCTTTGGGACAGCGAAGGTGTTCGACTCGCGAGTAACACCTATACTGACAAGTCTTGCAGGGTGCTTGCCAACGATATCGGTGGTATTACGGTGGTTTATCAAGATTATTGGTCAAACCCCATCTATGGGCAAAACTATGACTCATCCGGCAGTAAAACATGGGGTGAAGCCGGATTGGCCTTGGTAGACCTGGATGATATGGTGGAGATGAAAAACGTATCATCCTACCCTGGTGGAGGCTTTTTGGTGCATATTAACATCAGAGCGGAGACGTCATACAAAGTGCTGCGATTTTCAGGTACGGGTATGCTTGTCGACGATGACTTTATGTCGGCATTCAACCTCTTTGAAAGGAGACTGGCTGACATCATCGGGCCGGTAAATGGCGAGTATTTGCTCTACACGGTAGATGTAGATACTCTCAGAATCAATAAAGCAGGAGCAAACGGAGAAGCTGTACTGGCTCAGAATTTGGTGTGTTTTCTTCAGCATAAGAGCTTTAACGAGATTAGGCTTTTGAGCGATGGCAGAGTGGCCTATGTGCTGACAGACGGATACCCTGTGACATACACCCTTAATATGGTATCTCCTGATTTGGAACTACTTTGGAGTGCTGCCGAGCAGTATCCCTCTGACGGCAAAATGCTGGTGAACGAGTGTCCGGATGGGAAAATCTTGCTCACAGTGGAGCCTTATGCCCAGTTTTTTGATACTACGGGTGCCAAACTTTTCGCACAGAGTCGGGCTGTAACAGACGAGTTGTATCTCCATCCAAAGGCTATGCGTGTCCTGCCTACTGGCGACAGGGGCATCTTTCTGTGGCGTGATATCCGAAACAGACTGCAAATGATCAAGCTGCAGATTTTGCATACAGACGGAACACTCGCTCATGCTCCCGCTGGTATGGTTTTGGAAGACAGGTTGGCTGGAGTCTGTGATGGTGGCCTTTCTAGGGGCAAGCATCAATGTTTTAGCTTGGGAAACAGATTTTTGAGCATCTGGCTGGAAAAACGCACTGAAGCATCCAGCATTGATGAGTATTCTTTCCTTAAATCAGGCATCTATTATCAGCTTTTTGATCAGAATATGCAGCCTCTTTTGGAGCCCGATGGCCGCCCTCTCCAACCCCTGGGTGATAACGCTCTGAGCATGGTACAATGTGTGGTAAGCGATGATAATAAGCTGTATATCCTGTTTAACGACCTGGGCGTGAACACCGTCATCCTCCAAGCGATTGATTATCAGGGCAATCTGTGTTTTGGTGATAGCGGACTGCAGTTTGTCAACAAAAACCTGATGATGGGCTGTGTAGGCAATGTCGTCTATCTGTTTTGGACTGAACCCAGCGTGAGCAACCCATACAAGATTATGGGTCAGAAGTATTTGAACGGTCAGGCTCAGTGGGGACAACATGGAGAGCTGCTTTTAGCCAGTGTGCCCAACCATCAATATACTTTGTTGGGTTTTGAAAATGGCTTTCTCATATATAGCGATCACTATAGCCCATATTCGGGAGAAAGCTCCACCCACCTCAAGGCCTTGCTATTTGACTCTTATGGTCAAATAGTTGGGGTTGGAGGTCAGAACAGCATTTTCCTGAGCTCGGAAGACGTCAGCCAGACAAACACGCTTGTTGGCACCGGCACGATGGGAGAAGACCTCTGCATTATCTTCCGCTTGGCAAATCCGGAGACTTCAAGAGATTACATCATGCAAAAGATAGGCACTTGGGGTAACAGACTCTGGGGCGAGTCTGGGATTAGCTTTGTGATGGAAAGTGAGATCAGTAACATCCTCGTCAAGGACGATGCCTTGACATTTTTGACGCAGAGCGGTGCTGGCTACAACATCCACAGTGCGGACATGGAAGGCAACTTTCAGACTCCGGAAGGTGGAATTAACATCATCCCTGCAGCCTATGAACCGCGACAGCTAAGTCTTGCCAGCTTTGATGATGGCTCCATGATCTGCGCTTTTGTCTTTTATAAAGGTTTTGATTCTGACGTCTATTACCGCCGCATGGAAGCAGATGGAACGCCTACGGATAGTGCTCCTGTGGTGCTTTGTGATGCACGTAATGCCCAAACGCAACCCCGCATCGCCACCTACTCCAATACGGCCTTTGTCACCTGGATGGATCAAAGGGCAGCAAGAGACATTGTGGGACTCTGGGGCAACACGGTGCAGAGCAGCACACCTGTTGACGACGCCCTGCAAACACCTATCCAGCAAGCTCAGATCATCGGCAACTATCCCAACCCCTTCAATCCCAGCACCACGATCAGCTATCACATCGCTACCGAAGGCATGGCAAAGCTGGAAGTTTACAACATCAAGGGGCAATTGGTAAAAACCTTGGTGAAGGAACATAAAGCCAGAGGTAAACATCAAGCGGTGTGGGATGGTAAGGATTTCAGGGGTAAAGGTGTAGCTTCAGGCGTCTTTTTTGTGCGTCTTAGCTCTGCCGGTAAGAGTAGCGTGCATAAGATGGTGTTGATGAAATAGTTGTTAGTTGCTGACGCCCGTTTCGGGGAGACGTGGTTTGTGTGGTCGATTGCCCTTAGCAACCCTGTACGGCGGTTGCTGAAGCGCCGCTTTCCAAGTGGTCAGTCGTCAGTCGACAGTAGATTACGAGATTTTTCGGGTTTTGGTGAAAATACAACTTGACAGTTATCAGCATTTTGGCAAGAATGCGCCCAAGCTACTGAGCTGTGTGTAAACGTAAATAACGAGAAGCTAAAAACTTCTCACAGAGCCATAAACTGTATGTTGGCTTTTTGCTGCCAACACCAATGCCTCAAGCGGGCAAGGAGATAAAAATGAGAAGAGTAGCCCTTGGTGTGTGTCTACTTTTGTGGACAGCCTCTTTTTTGATGGCGGGGGAATTTGCGATCCGCCAGGCAGATTACCTCTATTTTAATCATCTTAGCTTTCAAACAGCAGAGGGAGATTGGCTGGTTTTCTTTAATGATCACAGCAGGTTGTCTGAGAGTATCTACTGTCATAAAATCAGCTCTACGGGTGTGCCTCTTACTACTGAAGCCATGTGTCTATCCTACCTTGAGGATCGGGACCAGTCGCTGTTTGACGTGATTCCCAGCAGTGACGGCAATTTCTTTGTTTTGTGGAAAGAATACTACAGCTATGATGGCTACCATATGTATGTGCAAAAGGTGAATCCTGAGGGACAAAGCCTCTGGGCCAGCGAGGGAATCAAGCTGAATGATTTTTCCCCCGATACTGCTTTATACGGTATGACTGCCAACGATGCGGGTGGTCTCACGGTGCTTTCTCAAGCGGAGCGAGGAGGAGGCCCCATCTATGCACAAAGCTATGATTCAGGCGGCAACAAACTTTGGGGTGAGGCGGAGCTGGTCTTGTTTGACCTGGAAGGAACCTTCAGGCTTGAGGGGGTGCTGGCTCATCCTGAGGGTGGTTTTTTGGTGCATATTCTCATTATGGACGAAGATTATAACTATATAAGAAAGATGTTGCGCTATACAGAAGCGGGAGTGCTGGTTGAGGATTTTTGTCCTGCCCTTGCCGATCTCTTTGGAAGGATACCGAGAGTAAAAGCAATCGGCCCTGTGAATGGCGAGTATATACTCTACGTCACTGGCGGTTACAACTTGATAATCAACAAACTGGACGCAAATGGAGAGCTGATGTATGATCAAAACATTCTTTGCCCCAGCTCTGATTTCCACTTTATGGATCTCAAGTTCTTAAGTGATGGCAGGGTAGCATACATGCACACCGGTATCAGCTCATCAGTGATGGAGATTCATATGTTATCTCCGACTCTGGAGCAACTCTGGAGTATTGAAGAGCGGCTTGCAATCAGCTCTAATTATGGGAAAATATACGAGTACCCGGATGGGAAAATCATGGTAAGCTGGGATCGTGAAGCCCAGCTCTATGACGCTTCAGATGTCGCTCAATTTGATACACCCCGGATGATTACCAATGATGATATTGATCGGATGCTTACCTTGGCTGCGAGTGACAGGGCTATTTTTCTGTGGCGTTGCATTGATAGTACGCAGCAAAGGATAAAATTGCAAGCGATGAATATGGATGGCTCACTCGTCCATGATCCCGCCGGCATAGTTTTGGAAGACAGGCTGGATTGCGGCATTCCAGGTGTTGCAGTGAATCATCATCACTGTATGCTTCTTGGCGACAGGTTTGTGAGCATCTGGAAAGATGCCAGACAAAATGGAAGTCTTTACTATCAGATCTATAATCAATATATGCAGCCCCTTCTGGAGCCGAATGGACGCGCCGTGCGACGCCTGAGTAGAGACAGCTATCTGCGGCAAGCGGTAGTAAGCAATGACAACAAATTGTATCTGTTCTATAGTAATGGATGGGGGAATCTGAGAAAAGCCTATCTGCAGGCAATAGATTATCATGGCGATCTTTGCTTTGGGGATGATGGCATTGAGATTGTAGAAAGGAAACAGATGATGGGTTGTGTGGACGACACTATCTATCTATTTTGGGTCCAAGCCCCCGGCCATGGTCAACCAAACATGATTATGGGTCAAAAGTTTGTAAACGGTATCGCTCAGTGGGGTGAGAATGGAAAGCTGATTTGGACTGGCAATCCCAACTTTTATCTCACTTTAATGGGCTTTCAAAATGGCCTGCTCATCTACAAGGAATGGGAAACCTCCAGCACCTCTGATAGACTGACCTTTCTCAGGGCTTCGGTATTTGACTCTGACGGTTTGATCAATACCGTTGGAGAGTATGGCAGCATACTCCTCAGCTCAGAAACCTTCTGTGAGGACGATCCCCTTATAATCAGTGGCAGTGCGGTGATGGGCGATGATCTCTACCTGGTGATTCGCCTATCTTATGCGGACTTCAACCACAGCAATATCCTGCAGAAGATCGATCCTCAAGGCAACAGACTCTGGGGCGAGGCAGGAATACGCTTTAATGAAGGTCGTATCATAACTGTAGCTAAAGTTGGCGACTGCCTGGGCTTATTGACGCAAAACAACTACGATGACTACAAATATCATAGCGTGGATGCGATGGGCAACCTTCTGACTCCAGAGGGAGGAATATCCATCATTCCTGCGAGATATAGTGACGGTGATATTAGTTTCGCAGCTTTTGAGGATGGCACCGCGATCTACGCATTCGGACACGCCGGCGATATCTATACTCTTCGTATGAATGCGGATGGAACGCTGATAGACAGCTCGCCTGTGTTGCTCTGTGATGCACGATGTTATCAACATTCCCCCATCATTGCCATATACGAGAATACGGCCTTCATTATTTGGAAGGATGAGAGAGCGGGCAGTAGAGTTACCGGACTTTGGGGTAAGGCCGCTCATAGCAACACCTGGACACCACCCATCCGGCAAGCTAAGATCGTAGGAAACTACCCCAACCCCTTCAACCCTACCACCACGATCAGTTATCAGATTGCCACCGATAGCATGGCAAAGCTGGACATCTACAATATCAAGGGGCAGTTTGTGAAAACCTTGGTAAATGAACCAAAAGTTATGGGTGAACATCAAGCGGTGTGGGATGGTAAGGACTTTAGGGGTAAAGGTGTAGCTTCAGGCGTCTTTTTTGTGCGCCTTAGCTCTGCCGGTAAGAGCAGCGTGCATAAGATGCTGTTGATGAAATAAGGAGTCCTTACTTAAGCACTACGACGTCATCCACACCTATACCCTAAGAAGCCAGTTTGCAAGCAGCGGCGAAAAAGATTTGACTTGACATATAACAGCGTTGTAAAAACAATGTGATCGGTCGCTCGGGCCTTGCATAGATGTAGAGAGCGAGGATTTTAGAAACATCCTCAACTAACCGTAAAATAACAAGTTGGATTTTCCACCAACATTTAGGGACTCAATCAAATCAGGAGAGTAACATGAGAAAAGTATCCCTTATTATGTGTCTACTTTTGTGGACAACAGCCCTATTGATGGCAGATGAGTTTGTGATCCGTCCAGCCGATTATCTGTATTTGGAAAAGTATGGCTTTCAAACTGCAGAAGGTAATTGGCTTGTTTTCTTCAGTGCTCACGGCAACTCATCTGAGACCATCTATTGTCACAAAATCAGTGTAACAGGCGTCCCTCTCACGACTGACGCCATACCCTTGGCCTTCAAAGAAGAAGACCAAAGGCTCCTAAATGTGGTTCCCACCAGCGATGGTAACTTCGTCGTTGTCTGGGTAGAGATAGGTGATGAGTGTCATTTTTACATGCAAAAAGTGAGCCCAGATGGCCAAAGCCTATGGAACAGCGAGGGAGTGGCACTCCCCAGTGAGATATATTATGATTACAGAGTGATAGCTAATAGTATCGGTGGCGTTACTATAGCTTTTCAAAGCGGTTATGGCCCCATCTATGGACAAAATTATGACACCAATGGCAGCAAAACGTGGGCTGAAGCAGGGTTGGCCTTGACTGGCATGGATGATCCTGTCCTGCATGTGGATCTTTTGCCCTATCCAGGGAATGGATTTTTGTTGCACTACCGTTTATTAAGCGGCGGCGGAGACGTTGTGATGCGATTCTCAGAGACGGGTCAGCTTGTCGATGATGAGTCTTTTGTCCCACCCAATCTTTTCTCCGATTGGACTTATGAAATTACTGGCCCTGTAAATGGTGAGTATTTGGTCTATAAAGTCATTGGGGAAAACACAGAAATCAATAAAGTGGGAGCAAACGGACAGGCCACTTTGAATCAGAATCTTACTTACAACCACCCGATAGGTGACATTATGCTCTTAAGTGATGGCAGAGTGGCCTACACATCGCACTATGGCCGCAATTCGGGACGTTTCCTTCATATGCTTTCTCCTGATTTGGTGCCACTTTGGAATTCCGGAGGAAATTACTCGCCACATGGGCATGCAAAGATAAGTGAACTCTCAGGCGGAAAAGTCATGGTGACTTCCGGACGCAGGGCTCAGATTTTTGATGCTTCCGGCGTCAGAAGTTTCCCTGAAAGCAAGCTTATAACCGACGATGATAATTATGTGTTGTTTGTTTTGCCATCCAATGATACGGGTATATTCCTTTGGTTTATCAGACAAGACACAAAGCAAAGAATCAAGTTGCAAGCTCTCGGTATTGATGGAACGCTTGCTCATGGCTCCTCTGGCTTGATTTTGGAAGAGAGACTGAATGGAACCTGCGATGAAGCTCCTGAAATAGGCAAAGAGAGTCAGTGCTTTACACTGGATGACAAGTTTATTATTACTTGGCACGATACACGAGCGGGTTGGGAGAATGTGGGCGTTTACTATCAAATGTTTAATCGAAACATGCAGCCGCTTTTGGAGCCCAATGGACGCACTCTGCAACCTTTGGTCGACACAGAACTGATCCAAGCCAGGTTGGGCAACGATGACAGCTTGTATCTCTTGTACAAAACAGAATCTCAAGGCACAGCCTATCTGCAAGCGATAGACTATGATGGGAACCTCTGTTTTGCTGATGGTGGTGTCGGATTTGCGCTTAAGGATCAGCTTATGGGTATAGTGGGCCAGGTTGTCTACCTCGCTTGGACGGAAAGCATCTCCGAAAACTCAAACAAGATTATGGGTCAGAAATATGTCAACGGCCAAGCTCAGTGGAATGAAGCAGGAGAGCTGCTCCTTGCAGATGTGCCCAACCATTTGTATACCCTGCAGGGCTTTGAAAATGGATTCCTCATTTTTAGTGACTCACTTCTGGCCGAAGCGGGCAGCCCTACCATGCTCAAGGCCCTGAGGTTTGATAGTGTGGGGCAAGTCGACTTTGGTGGAGGTTCAAACTACATCCTCTTGAGTTCCCAGCCTGTTAGAGGATTTAATCCGCTTATCGGAGCTGGTGCGATGGGAGATGATCTCTGCCTGGTCTTCAGCCCGGACATTCCAGAATCTCCAGATAATGCAGTCCTGCAAAGGATAAGCCCTCAAGGTCACAGGCTATGGGGTGAGTCTGGAATAAGCTTTTATGAGAGCGGCAGAATCACAAATGCCATCTTTAAGCACGATGGTTTGAGGTTTTTGGCACTAAACAATGATGCCTTTAACTACCATAGTGTAGATACGATGGGTAACTTTCTGACCCCGGAAGCTGGTGTAAACATTATCCCTGCATCCCATTATACCAATAATGTGGATCTTGCCGCTTTCGAGGACGGCTCCACGATTTGCGTTTTTGACACCTTTTACAATGGTGCTCAAAGTTCTGACATTTATTACCGACGTATAGTTGCAGATGGAACGCCTACAGAAGGCGCTCCCGTAGTGCTTTGCGATGAACGTAATGATCAATCGCTTCCACGCATCGCTATATACTCCAATACTGCCTTCGTCACTTGGTATGATCAAAGGGTTAAGGCGAATATTACCGGGCTTTGGGGAAAGACTGTTCATAGCAGCACACCTGCTGACGACGCTCTTCAAACACCAATCCATCAAGCTCAGATCATCGGAAACTACCCCAATCCTTTCAACCCCAGCACCACGATCAGTTTTCAGATCGCTACCGATGGCATGGCAAAGCTGGATATCTACAACATCAAAGGCCAACTGGTAAAGACCTTGGTGAAGGAACATAAAGCCAGAGGTGAACATCAGGTGGTGTGGGATGGTAAGGATTTCAGGGGTAAAGGTGTGGCTTCAGGCGTCTTTTTTGTGCGCTTGAGCTCTGCCGGCAGGAGCAGCACGCATAAGATGCTTCTCATGCAATAGAATACACTTCCGATGCTCAGAACTCTGAAGCATCAACAAATATCCACAGCGGTCTCTTGGGAAATCCTAAGAAGCCGCTGTGGCGATTTGGGGCTGGAAGGGAGGCTGGTTGCTGCACTGGTTTTGGGGATTGGGTTTGGGGAAGCGAGTGATGGTAATGTGGGTTAGTATGTTTCTTTTTTGGGAAGCAAGCGGCGGTTCAGGATGAGCCGGCTACAATTTTGATGGTCGCTTCGGCGAGCGACCGTACTGGGGCGGTTCGGGATGAGCCGGCTGCATTTTTCTTGGTCGCTCCGGCGAGCGACCCTACTCCTTCCTTGCTTAGCCGCCCGGTGATTACTCGGTGCCTCTCGGGAAAAACCCGAGTATCTGCACGGCATCGCCCTGCGGCTAAGTAAGGAAGAAGCGAGTGAGGAGGGGGGAAAAATGAGGTGCGAGGAAAAGCCTTTTTCTATAGCTGGATTTCAGGTGCTTGACTGGGGCAAAGAAAGAGACAATATTTCACCGCTTTCATATCCATAGCATTAGCAAGCGGTTACGAGCTTGGATTTTCGGTTTTTTCGTCACCGGAGCAACATCGTCAGAGTATATTATAGAGGGATAGGCACACGAGCTGGAAGTTGTGAGTTGCGAGCGCTGGCGAATTTGCATAGATGCGAGTGCCTTAGGTGGAGCCAAAAGTTGCGAGTAGCGGCCAAGATGTAGATGGGAAGCGGTGTTTTGGGGAGAAGATTGAGTGAGATGTAATGGATGGCAAGAGCTCAGCGGTCGAAGTCCGGCGTCCAATCCGGTGTGGGTCTCAGCTCTTGGGCAAAGATGTTTTCAAAGCCCAGTTCTTCTGCGGTATCGAGCACTTCCTGATATTCGTCATAGGTGATGCTGCGGGAGAGTTCCGGGTAGCCTGAGCAGGAGGCGGTGGGATAGTATTGCGCCATCAGGCTGAGGCTCACCGTGTTGCCGATGGCGTTGTAGATCATGCGCAGTGCTTCTTTGGAGCTGGAGAGGCGGTTGGGAAGTACCAAATGGCGGATCATCACTCCCCTGCTGGCAATTCCCCAAAAGTCGGTTTGCAGCTCGCCGGCGTAATCCCACATCGCCTTGATGGCCTCGATGGCAATGGAGGGATAGTCTGAGATGCCGGAATACTTGCGGGCGTGATACTTGTCAGCATACTTGAAATCCGGTAGCCAAATGTCTATCAGCTCGCCCAAAGCGTGGATGCACTCGATCTTTTCGTAGGCGTTACTGTTCCAGACGATAGGGATGCGCAAACCGGCAGCCTTGGCCTGCTTGAGGACGGGAAAAAGTTGGGCGGTATATTGGGTGGGCGAAACCAGGTTGATGTTGAGGGCACCTTGATCTTGAAGCCCGAAGATGATGTTGAGCAGCTCATCATCGCTGATTTGTCGGCCGTGACCCAAGTGGCTGATCTGGTAGTTTTGGCAGTAGATGCAGCGGAGGTTGCAATGGGAGAAGAAGATGGTGCCGCTCCCGCCGGAGAGAGTTTCGCCCTGGGAAGAGGTGACGACTCGGGCTCTATGCGCTTCATAACCGCTCAAGACGGGCTCTTCGCCAAAGTGGAGCGTGGCCAGACTGATCTTGAGGTGGGCATCAGCTCCGCAGGCTCCTTTAGCTTGAGTGCGGTCTGTCAAACACTCTCTGGGGCAGACGATACAGCGGGTTTGGTCAAAAAGTTCTGTCACTTATGCAGGCTGAAGGCAGAGGGCAAAAGCGTGGCTGCATCGGTGATCTCATAGCGGTCTGAGTTGCCAAAGATCACAGGAATCTGGGGTGCAAACTCGCTGATCACCTGTCTGCAAGCTCCACAGGGCGGGAAGATGGTATCGGATTCCACCCAAACGGCTAAAGCTTGAAAGTCCCGCACGCCTTCGCTGACTGCTTTGAAGATGGCGGTGCGCTCGGCACAGTTGGTGAGGGAATAGGAGGCATTCTCCACATTGCAGCCGAGATGGATTTTACCGCTTGTATCCAAGAGTGCGGCTCCCACCTTGTATCCCGAATAGGGTGCGTAGGCATTTTGGGCAGCTTGTTTGGCCTTGTCCAAGAGCTCCAAGAGAGAGTCTTTATTCATCCAACGCCTCATGATAAAAGAGCCAAGACGAGGCCACCTGCGATCACGGAGCCTATCTGTCCGCCTACGTTTACGCTAACTGCAGGCATGAGCAGAAAGTTGAAGGGGTCTTCCTTCTGCCCCATCTGGTGGATCACGCGGGCACTCATGGGGAATGCAGAGATTCCGCAGGCGCCGATCATGGGGTTGATCTTGTTTTTGCGCACTAAGTTGAGCAGCTTGGCAAAGAGCACGCCTCCAGCGGTGTCAAAGACGAAGGCGACCAAGCCCAGAAGCAGGATGAAGAGGGTCTGCACTCTGAGGAAGGCTTCCGCTTTCATGGTGGAGGCGATGGTAATGCCGAGCAGGATGGTGATGATGTTGCCCAGCTCGTTTTGGGCACTCTTGGAGAGGCTTTCCAGCACACCGCATTCACGGATCAGGTTGCCAAACATGAGAAAGCCGATCAAGGACACGCTGTCCGGAACCAAGAGTCCGGCGATGAGGGTGATAATGATGGGAAAGATGATCTTCACGATCTTAGGGACATCGCTGCTGCTGTAATCCATGCGGATCTTGCGCTCTTCTTTGGTGGTGAGCAGGCGGATAATGGGAGGCTGGATGATGGGAACCAAAGCCATGTAAGAGTAAGCCGCAACGGAGATTGGTCCCATCAATGAGGGAGCAAAGCGGTTGGCCACATAGATGGAGGTGGGGCCATCTGCAGCACCGATGATACCGATGGCACCTGCTTCCTGCAGGGAAAAGCCAAAGAGGGTGGCCAGAGCGATGGTGACAAAGATTCCCAGTTGAGCGGCTGCACCAAAGAGCAGCATGGATGGGTTTTGTAAGAGCGGAGAAAAGTCGATCATGGCACCGATGGCGATGAAAATGAGCAGTGGGAAGAGCTCAGTGCGGATACCGGCATTGAAGAGCACGGTGAGGGCTCCACTTTCGCCTACGGCAGCAGAAAGTGGGATATTGGCCAAAATGGTGCCGAAGCCTATGGGCAGCAAAAGAGCGGGTTCATACTTTTTGGCGATTGCCAGCCAGATCAACACCACTCCGATCAGCATCATCACTACTTGTTCCCAAGTGAGGAGGGCAAGGCCACGAGTGATTATTTCCATTGGAATCTCCCTTTATGGTGCCAAGAATCAGTCATCTTCAAGGACTAATCTTAAGATTCTATTTTCCTGCATCAGGGGCAGCAAAAGCTCGTTGGTGGGCTCGTGCCAATAAATGTCTGCGGGCGACTTTAGGTTTTTCTCAAGGAGGATATAGCGGTTTTGGGCTTGCGGGATCATGAAGAGGGCTTGTTCTTGGCGAGAGCTGAAATAGATGCGCCCCAGATCATCCGCCTGTATCCCATCCAACTGCGAATACATGGTGTCTTTGAAGATGCTAAATTCATGGCTTTTGGTGCTGAAATTGATGATGGGCTGCCTCTGCCCCATGCTCACCACAAACATCTGGCGCCGCGGCTTATCAAAGAAGAGAGCGCTTGGTTGCTGCATCAGTTTGCTGGTAAACCTGGTGGGGTTGGTGCCCTGCTTGTCCAGCCTCCAGATACATTCAGAATCAGTATCTGTGAGATAGATTGCGCCCAGCTCGTCTACTGCCACATCGTTGAGCAGCTTGGCTCCATCGATGGTTACGCTCTGCAGAATGACGCCCGCTTGCGGGTCTATGATGTGCAGCTTGTCGTCATCTGCCACCAATAGCTCCTGACCTCTCATCGTGATGCCACGTGGGTTGTTGAGCCCTTTTTTGATCACTTTGCTGAGCCTACCTTCTGTGTCCATGGCTATGATGGTGTGATTGCCCAGATTGGAGATGAGGAATCTTTCGCCTAAGGCATCATAGGTGATGCTCTTGGGGCTGTTGAGCTTGGGCTGCGCCCTCAAGATGAAGAAGAGGGTGACGAGCACCCCGATCAGGATGAGAACGGAGATGATTAGGTAAGATTTAAAGGCTTTTTTCATGAATTATTCCTTGTAAGACCACTCGACGCCGGTGGCTGTGTCTTTGAGCTCGATTCCCAAGGCAGCGAGATCGGCTCTGATCAGATCTGAGAGAGCCCAGTTTTTGTCTGCTCTGGCTTGAGCACGGTATTTGATGATCAGTTCGATCAGTTGCTTGCTTTGATCTGGCAATTCCTCCGCTGCTTCCAGGTTTTGGAAAAAGCCCAGCACTCTACCCAGCTTCACCAGCATCTTGGCTGCATTTTGCCGCTCTGGGGTGGGAAGCTGGCGGTTGCGAATCAGGCTGTTGATCTCAAAGAGCACGGCGATAGCTTTGGCGCTGTTGAAGTCGTCATCCATGCCCGCCTGAAACTCTGCTTCCAGCTTCTGGAGCTGGTCGTTTGGTTCGAAGGATTCATCCAGCGAGAGAAAGTCTATCTCTTTGAGACTTTGACGGAAGTTGCCAACCGCACGCTCGGATTCCTCAATGATCTCGCGGTTGAAGTCTATGGGGCTGCGGTAGTGTTTGGAGAGGAAGAAGAAGCGGATAGCTTCGGCGCTGTGTTGCCTGAGGATGTCACGTGCGGTGAAGAAGTTGTCCAAGCTTTTGCTCATCTTCTCGCCTTCGATATTGAGGAAGCCGTTGTGCACCCAATAGTTTGCCAAAGGCTTGCCGGAGATGGCTCTGGCTTGGGCAAGTTCGTTTTCATGATGCGGGAAGACGAGGTCAACGCCGCCGCCATGGATGTCGAAGGTTTCTCCCAGATAGTGTTGACTCATGACTACGCATTCGCTGTGCCAGCCGGGGCGTCCTTCTCCCCAGGGGCTCTGCCATACGGGCTCGCCGGGTTTACTGCGTTTCCAGAGCGTGAAGTCTGTGGGATTGCGCTTGAGCAGGTTTTCCGCTACGCGGGCACCGACCTTTTGGTCTTCAATCCTTTTGCCGCTCAAGGAACCGTATTCAGGCAGCTTGGAGGTGTCAAAATAGACGTCTCCCTCCACTTCGTAGGCATAACCACGCTTGATCAGCTCTTCAATGAGGGCAATGATTTCTGCCATAAACTCAGTGGCACGGGGCTGGTGATGCGGTGGTTTGATGCCTAAAGCTTTGGAATCCTGCAGGAAAGCATCTGCATAGTGAGAGGCGAATTGGTCGTAGGGGATGCCTTCCTCAATCGAGCGGGCGATGATCTTGTCTTCAATATCGGTGATGTTTTGCACGTAGGTAACATCGTAACCTCTGTATTCAAAATACCTTCGCATCACGTCAAAGAAGAGGAAGGCACGGGCATTGCCGATGTGGAAAAAGTCATAGACGGTGGGGCCGCAAGCGTAGAGCTTTACCTTGCCTGCTTCGATCGGGACGAAGGTCTCTTTTTTGTGGGTGGCAGTATTGTAAATGAGCATGCGAGATTTAGTTCCTATTTGTATATTACCAGCCGCTCGGTGGCTTCTGTGCTCTTGGTTGCGGCTTTAGCTTTGATTTTTATGAAGTAGGTGTTGTTTGCCAGGCGGTTTCCGTTGTTGTCTTTGGCATCAATGGGAATCTGGTTAAAGCCCTCTCTTCCCAAGGTCTTGATGCGTTTGACTCGCTTGCCGGTGACGGTGTAGATGCCGATGTCCAAAGAAGCTTCTTCGCTGAGGACAAAAGTAAGATAGCCCTCATCCTGCATGGGATTGGGGTAGGGCAGCAGCCTCTGGATGGAGAGCTCGGAGCTCTGTTTGGCGACAAAGTGAGTGTTGGCGACCGAGGGCAGGTTGAAGTTGTCAAAAGCGATCACCTGCACGGTATGGGGCCCTTCAGATAGCTTGGGAAGCGGATAACGCAGGATGCCTTCTGTGCAGGAATCCTTGTTGTAGTCGAAATACTGCGTGACGGTGATAGGTTGAGCAGCATCATCAATCACTAAGAAAATGTGGTGCCCTGCGCTGCCGGTAATGTTGATGCCGTTCCCATCTGAAATCTTGGCTATCAGCGTGGTGGAGGTAGGGACTTCGTCTCCAGCCCTAAAATCCATGGTGCCCAAAAAGAGCTCTATCCTGGGTGGCCCGTCGTTATCCACGGCAACGGCACTGTCCCTCGTATTGACGGGATAAAAATAGTTTATATAATCCTGCTTTGTTGCATCATCCCAGACATAGCACATGATGGAACCAGTGTTGCCATTGGTGATATCATCTGGAACGATGAAGCTGCCTTGATAGCTGCCATTAGTCACTGATACATCACCCTTGAAGAGCATACCGCCCGGTTGACTGACGGAGACACTGCCCAAGGAATAGCTTCTACCGCTATCAAAAAGGCGTAAACTGCCTGTGCCGTTACCCGTAAAAGCTCCAAAGGAGCCTTCAATTTGAGGTTGTTGACGTGAACGCAATACCGCTGAAGTGGTGCTGCCATCCACGCTCAGCAGGCTATCTCTGACGGGAGTATTGATCCTGAGGGTGGGGTCTCCCATTAGCACATAATAGTGATCGTTGGCATCACTGGAAGAACGGAGCTTGGACGCCATAATGCTCTTACCCAAGGGATGGCGTTTATCAATCATCTCCGCAAACAGCAATTCCATCAAGGTAGAATTTGCATCGCCACCACTCCTGCGGGTGGCACCGTAAGTGGCGATGCAGCCGTAGTTATCAAATAAAACGAGCTTGTCGCCCAAGCTATCAAAGCCCCAGTGATCAAATTGTGACACAGTGCAGGAAGCAGCGATAAAGAAGGGCAGTTTGCCGTTATTACGGAGCCTACCCATATCTGTAGCGCCATTGAAATAGTCTTCCGAACCCAAGGAATCATAGCTACCGTGACCTACATAATACCACACAAGCACTCCTTCATCATTGACGGCGCTCAGCATGTCGTCTCTGGCAGCGGGTTTGTTTTGAAATTCATCATAGTCATATTCCCAAGCAAAGATCTTCCTTACTCTAACGCTCTTGTGCATTCTGTTGGAAGTCCTTTCCATATGCTGTGTATGATAAGATTCGGCACCCGGGGCGCTGCCATTGTATAGATCATCTGCCAAGAAGACCATGGAATTGCGCCACCAGCCGGGTGTAGGCTCGCTCACATAAGCACGATAATTGGAAAGCATTGTATTGAGCTCTGCTGTGGTACGAACGGGATAGCGGCCGATGATCAATTCGGGATAGCTGCTGGAATCCATCATGACATAGAAATCATCGGATGTAGTTTGGGCTTCCAGATAGACCATCATCTTGTTTTTGGGAGTGGAGATGCGGGATTTGTTGCGCCAATCCATGGTGCCTATGCCCAACAGGGTCACACCCTGAAGCTTGGGTGTGGAGAAGTTTTTGTAAGCATAGCGCAAGTATTGACGTATGGCATAGGGATCAGGATGTCCTCCGTTGAACTGGTTGAAGATATCCGCCTGATCAACAATCCTGACGTTGAGCCCGAAAAACTCCTGATACATGGACGCCAAGGTGGGGGCTTGCTCCAGAAACTCTCCCGGAGAGATGATGATATGATCTACTTGAGAAGTATCCAAAGTGAGGTCTTTGGTATCAACTAAGGTTACCGAAGCAGGGCTGTGGTATTCGCTGGCTTGAGTGAGCACAAACCTCGTCTTGTGGTTGCTGGATGAGACAAACCAATTTGCTCCACCACCACTCTGCCAAGGCACCTGCTGCACATCAGCAAAGGAGCCGATGCGATAAATCTCTATACCTGAGCTACCTGTCTGCATATGATAGGCTACATTGATGGTTGCCACACTATCCGGTGCGTTGATGATGAACTGTCCCGCACCCTTCTTGAGCTGTTGCTGATAATTGATATGGATGAAGTCCAGAAAGAGGTTTACTGTCTTTGTTCTCAACACACGGATGCGCACTTGGTTTTCACCCTCGCGCAGGTTTACTCCGTTTTTGGTCAGAGTATAATATGATGCACCCGCCCAGCTAAAATAGCCCACGCTGGGAGGCGGAATTTCTTCATCGTTTACCCAGATCCTTATTTTATGGCTGAGAGTGTCATATCTCGCCACTGACTCATGGCGCAGGGTCAGCGTAAGATTGTTGGCACCGTCTATATCTACATCCTTTAGATCAAGAGAGAAGCGGTAATCTGCTGTTTGTGTGCCGAAGAGCTTGGAACTGTACCATTCAAAGCTAAAGGGATCGACGCGATAGGTCTCATTCTCAAAGCGAGCGCTGGTTTTGTGGGTGCTAATTGAGGTGTCATACGCACTTTGCGAATCCTGCATTTGTATCCTCAGAGGTGGAGTGGAAAAGTCACCACCAAAAGTGAGCCAATAAACACCATTTGCGCTGTAAGGATTGTGGACAGTTTTGATGTTCAACTTCTCAGTTTTATCAAATCCGTCTCGGTTTTCGCCGTAGAAGATAACCTTGTCTGAGGCATCAAAGTGCCCATCTTCTTCACCCATCACCTTGATGGGGATTTCTTTAAACTCTGGCCCGGCAGACCTCACGGTGTATGGGTTAATCGCACCGCCCGTGGTAAAGACCCTGATCGTGCGGGGATCAACATCATCCAGAGGAAGCGAGCTGAGGTTTTGTCTGCCAAGTTGCTGCATACCATGCTTGTCCACCTCGATCTTCAGCCAATAATCTGCCTTGGAAAAGGGCGCATAGTTGATGCTGGATCTGAAATGCTGTTGCCAGTATCTGGCTTGCGAGGGGTTGATCACAGCATCCAAAAAGAGATCACTCAGGTCATCTTGTGCCGCTGCAGATTTATAGGAAACATCACCGGTGACCTTGACGCTGATGACAGCACGTTTGAGGATGTTAACACTCTGCTGTCCATCATATTGGAAGGGATTCACCCTCAAGGAAGTAAAGCTGTAGCCCCGAAAGATATCCGGCTCCAGCTCCGTGATATATGAGCCCCGGGAACCTGCATAGAGGTCTTCATCCACCAAGAAGTGGTATTGGCTCATACCGCTTTCTTGCGCTGAAACATGAGGTATGGGCAACACTCTCTGGTTCAGGGACACACGCTCCTCTTCGAGGATGGTGAAGCTCCACACGATATTGCCTGAGGGAGGCAGTGCAATCTTAAACTCTTCAAAAGGCAGCTCCGGTGCTCCCGGAAGATGCGGATACATCATCTTATCAGCATTGAATCTGACAAAGCCATCCATCTCCTTAATGGTATAATCACCCAGGGCAAACTCCACCTGAATCTGATAACCATCAGAGGAAAGGACAGTTACGGCAGCCGGCAGCGAAAGGGCAACCAGCAAGAGGATCATCAAGGTATATAGCTTTTTCATGGTCGTGCTTTTTGTTTAAAGATTTTCTCCAAAGTCCAGATCAACAGGTAAAAGACACCCATAAACAGGAACACCCCTCCCATGCCTTGCACCAAGACATACAAGGCCCAGAGGAAGTTTTCCATCGTGTTTGCGTCCAGTTGAAACATGGTTAATATCCTTTAGATGTGGTATTTCCTACCGCTGCGAATCATGCAGGCGCGGTAGATTTGTTCGATCAGTATCAAGCGTGCCATGCGATGGGTAAAGGTGAGAGGCGATAGGCTCAAGAGCTCATCAGCACGTGCTTTCAGGCTCTCGCATACGCCAAACACTCCACCGATCACAAAGAGCACTCTTCGTTTTTCAGATAAGTTAGTCAGAAATGCGGAAAAATCAAGGGAGTTATACTGTTTTCCCGCTTCATCCAACACGATCACATAATCATCAGCTTGGATAACCTTGAGAGCTGCTTCCGCTTCCTTCTGCATCACAGCATTGGTATCAGAGCTGTTTTTGATCGATGCATCCGGCAATTGGATGATCTGAACCCTGTGCCAAGGTTCCAAGCGCTTGAGATATTCGTCTATGCCTTCTTGCAGCCAGCGATCCTTGGTTTTACCAAACTGAATCAGCCCCAGATTCATCGTTTAGCGCACCATGCAGGCAAGCGCCATCGCCATGCAGAGCATCTTGTTTTCGCCATCATCCGCTCTGGAAGGGATCAGGATGGGTACCTTGGTGCCCACCACAAAGTGAGCTACACGATAGCCACAATAGAGGGAGACTATTTTGCCGTAGAGGTTGCCAGCTTCGATGTTTGGCACGATGATGATATCTGCCTGGCCACCCACGCCGCTGTCGGTGAGCCCTTTTAGCTTTGCTGCTTCCATATCTACCGCACCATCAAAAGCAAGCGGGCCTTCCACGATGCAGCCCGGAATCTGTCCCCGCTGATTCATCTTGCTGATGATAGCGGCATTGACAGTGGATTCCATCTTGGGGTTCACCACTTCTATAGCGGAAAGAAGAGCAACCTTGGGCAGCTCACATCCCATGCCATGAGCGGTTTTCACACTATTCTGGACGATGGCGATCATCTCTTTTAGATTGGGACACAGGTTGACGCCTCCATCGCTCATCAAGCGGAGGCCATCCGGATGCTCGTAAGCCAAAACGTCTGAAACGACCTCGCTCTGCCTGAGCCCATGGTCTTTATCCAAAACGGCTCTCATGATCGTCGCGCTTTCCGTCTTTCCTTTGAGGATTAGGTCTGCCTTGCCTTCGTGTGCCAAATCTATTGATTTATGCACAGCAGCCAAAGGATCAGCACCCGTATCAATGATCTCAAATTTGGAGATCAGTTCGGGAGCCAACTCCTCCAAGAGAGCGATAATGGCAGCCTTATCTCCCACCAGGGTGCTATCTGCAAGCTCTTCTCTATAGGCCAAAATAGCGGCATCCAGCACGCTGGTCGTCTGTGCTGCGGCAATCACTGCACGTCCTCTGCGTCTACTTTTCACAAAGTCTTTCATCTCATCAAAATTCTTAAACATCTCGTATCATCCTTATTATTATATGCTATACCTATCCAAAAACTCATCCACAAAGGAGTCTTCTTCAGGTTTGAGTATCTCGGTCATCTTGCGCAGCGCTTCTTTTTGGATCTGCCTCACTCTTTCTCTGGAAAGGCCAATCCTCTCTGCGATTTGGGCAAAGTTTTGGGCTTCGTTTTCCTCATTCAAGCCAAAATAGTCTCTGATAATGCCAGCTTCACGGCTATCAAGCTGGTCGATGGCATCATATAGCCTATCGTGAATCCGCTCGCGGTAGTAAAGCTGTTGCGGATCCATCTGTTCATCATCCACCATGAGGTCTTTGGTGGTAAAATCAGAAAAGTTATCTCCTTTGATGACATCGTCAAAGGAGGTGGTTTCCGGCATCTGCTCCATGATTTGTTCCACCGCCTTTTCCGAGAGGTTGGTAGCTTCTCCCAGCTCTTTGTTGGTAGCCTCTTCGCCAGATTGGGAGTAGATCTTTTCCTTGGCCGCCTTGATCCTAAAAGCGGTGCTGGCTCTGCCCAAAGGAACTCGGATCATAGAGCTCTTTTCGCTCACCGCCAGAGAAATCCGCTGCTTGATCCACCAAATAGCATAGGAAATGAGCTTGATGTCTTTGTTGGGATCAAAACGCTCAATAGCTTTGATCAAACCGATATTGCCTTCACTGATCAGCTCGGAAAGGCTGAGCCCGCGGTTTTGATAGCGAGCTGCGATCTTGACCACAAACTTCAGATTTGCCTGGATCAGGCGCTCAATCGCTTCATTATCGCCATTTTTGGCACGGATACCCAGCTCACGCTCCTCTTCCCTGGTGAGTGGCTCATATTTCGAAATCTGCTTCAGATAGTTTTGCAGCGCCTTGTCGGCAAAAACGTTTTCCCGTCTGCGTCTTGGCATACCCCTACCCATTCATCCTAAAGATTCAATACCTTGCGGGGGTTGATAGCTTGTCCCTTGATGCGGTATTCAAAATGGAGATGAGGGCCGGTGGACTTGCCTGTGTTTCCCAATTCAGCAATCTGCTGACCCTTTTTCACCTCGTCACCAAGAGACACCAAGTTTCTTTCGTTGTGAGCATAAACTGTCATCACAAAATCCGGATGCTCGATCACGATCACATTGCCATAGCCGCTTTGCACGCCGGAAAACACCACCACTCCATCCAATACCGCATAGATGGGTGTTCCAGATTTTGCAGCGATGTCTATCCCCTTATGAGGTCTGCCTCTACGCAGCCCAAATTCTGAGGTAACCTTCCCCTGTACAGGGGTAAAGAGATCGTCTCGGATCATCTGCGAACCTTCCAGATCCGAGAGGGTTACGGAAGGCGTGGGCGTGCTGCCCGGTGTGCCTACAATATACAGAGTCTGACCCACAAAGATGCTGTTTGAGGTGAGGTTATTACGGGCTTTGAGGTCTTCCACAGTGATGCCATGTGCTTTGGAGATGCTAAAGAGGGTATCTCCTTTCTTCACCATGTAAGTGCTGGAAACCACCACAGGCTCTTCCGTTACAGCTTTTTGCTCTGGAGCTATGGTGCTCTGCTGTGGTTCTTCTTGCGCAACGCTTGGCGCCACATATGAGGTGGGGTTTTTGATCACTATCTTATCGCCGGGATGGATGTCAAATTCATCCCAGCCACTCTTGCCATTCCAGGCAAAGAAATCTTTGGAACTCAAGCCATAGTTTTGCGAAATCCGGTAGGGGTTTTCGCCCGCCTTCACGATGTGATAATACTCAATGGGGAGCTCACCAGCCTCCGGAGAAACTGGCGCTACAGGCTTGGTTACAGTTGGATCGGCTACCACCGCAGGCGGCTTTTCCACAGGCGTAGGCTTTTGTGCTGGAGGCGGATCGGGAGTGATGGTAACCGGAGGTGTAGCAGGCGGCTTTGGTTTGGGTTTAGATTTGGGGATTTCTTTGATCTTGAGCTTCTGCCCAATGCTCAGATTCGTCCCGCTCATATTGTTCAATTTTTGGATATCAGCTACGCTCACACCATACCTCTTGGATAACGCATAAAGCGTATCACCTTTCCTTACGGTGTGATATTGGTATTCGGCAAACAGGAAGATGGGTAGCAAAAACAGGCCAAATAACAAGAATATGCGCCACCCCGAAAGCTTAGAGCAAGCTCCAGAGGCTCTCTCCGTCTGCCTTAACTGTATTTTATTTCTATCTGATTTCAAAACCATAATACTCACTTGCATGTTCAAGCGGCGACACATCTACATTCAGCACCGTGCTGCGATGACTGCCAAGCTTGATCTGATCCACAAAAGACAGCAGAACTGGCTGTGAAGCCTGGGCTATGATGAAGACAGTGGAATCTGGCAAGTTGCGGACGTAACCACAAACTCCAAGCTCAAGAGCAAGGCGCTTTACAAACCAGCGAAATCCAACTCCTTGGACTCTACCTCTGACGATCATTTCCCATGTAGCCATCATTCTCTCACTTTCTTCTGAGGATAGGATCATATTTGTGGATAGCCATTATTTGTCAAGCATTCCTTTAAAAATAACGTGAAATAAGCCGGCGAACTGAGAGGCAAGGATCAAGTTTATCCTTCTTACCCGTGGCTAACCTGCCAAGTTGCAATGTTAGCGCCCAACACTCCTTGCTATGTGAAATCCCGCCACCGCAAAAGCCACGCCCACATTAAGCGAGTTTTTCCAGCCTTGCATCGGGAGAGAGATACATTCATCACAGAGCGCAAGCACATCTTGGGAAATGCCCAAAGCCTCATTGCCCACCACCAAAGCCAAGGGAAACTCATACTCCGCTTCAAACACACTCCTCGCTGTCTCCACCGTCTCCAAAGCGTAGACACGTCTCCCCTGTTTCTTAGCCGCTTTCACCGCCTCCACAGCCGAATCGAAGGTCTTCCAAGCCATTCTGCCTTCTGTCCCCATCGCTGTTTTGGCCAATGATTTATCTCCCGGCTTGCTGGTGATACCACACAGCCATAATTCCTTGATACCCAGACACTCCGAAGTCCTGAAGATTGAGCCCACATTGAAGCTGGAGCGCAAATCCTCCAAGATCACCACCATATCCTGCGCATTTTGATAGAGGCTGTCATCCCGCTTTCTCAGACCGTCTTGATTGAGGACAACTATATCCGCATCTCTATATGCTTCAGCATGTTCTTGCAGCCAAGCCGCCGCCTTCAAAGCCACTCTTCTCGGTTCATCCACCTCCAAATCAAAAGAAGGAAGCCTCAAATCTTGAGACATCCAGCCTTGCATATCACGCAGCAAAACCACCAACTCCTGATAGTCCAGTGAGTTGACAGCCCTATGTTCCAGCTCCTGCATAGTGCTGATCAGATGCTGCATCTGCCTTGCCGGCTTTAAAGCCCTAAATTTCTGTTCTTGGAAGCTAAATATGCTTTTCATGAACGCTCAATATCGGAAAGCCTCATTTGCTGAAATACCGAATCACCTTGGCAGCGGTGAGCAGGTCTTCACAGATAAAATCCGGTTTGTGATCCCAGCTCATTACGCCCCCTTTCAGCTCTTCCATACCGTTGCCGCTCAAAAGCAGTATACTCCTGAGCCCGTTGGTTTTACCGAAGGCGATGTCCGTATACCTATCACCAATCATCCAAGAGGCAGAAGGCTGAAAAGGATGCTCTTTAAGCGCTTTTTGAAACATCCCCGGGCCAGGCTTCCGATCCGGATGCTCTACATTCCAAGGACTCACACTTCCACCTGCATAATAAGGCGCAAAGTAGATTTGATCCAGCTCTACCTGCTCCGCCTTGAGCAGCTCTTCCAAGCGATTATGCACCTCTTTCAGCTCCTCAAAGCCAAAATAGCCCCTGGCAATCCCCGACTGATTGGTAACGATAAAGAGCAAATAACCCAAGCTTTTAAGCAGCCTAAGCGCCTCAGGTGTATAAGGATAGAGCTTATATTGGGAAGCATCCGAAATGTAGCCATATTCATCTGGACTGACACAGCCATCCCGATCCAAAAAGACGGCTTTTCTAATAGCGTTTACTGTCACGTGTCTGAAATCTCAAAGCTTCTGGCAGAGCCATATTGAAGAGCGCCAAGCGGTATTCCCACAATTCGTTACGGCGGGAATAGCTAAGCTCCAATTTCCAGCAGTGCAAATCCCTCGAAAGTGAGATGGATTGAGCTAACAGCTTGCTTTTCTTGAGGTCAAAATAGTTGGAGTAACTCATCTGCCAGTTTTGGCTCACCTTCAGGCTGGCATCAAAGTGCAGGTTGCTATTCTCCGGTTTGAACAGGTTTTTGGCAGCGGAAATATCCTGGCTCAGGGAAAGCTTCCAGCCTTCGCCCGAGCTGTGGCTACCATCGGAAGAATCGTCTTGGCTACCATCCAGCGAGCTGAACAACCTATTCTTGGGTCTGGTAAACCAAGTTTTATAGGCCGCAGAACCAGAGACTTGGAGCTTGTGTGTGAAATACTGGTTTTTCAAAGCCAAGCTCTGCCAGGTGATGTCGTAAGGATTATGGCTAAAACTGACTTGCGCATCGTAGGTAAACCCCACGTCTCTCAGCACGCTCTTGGTGCCGGGAATCCTGAAGGAACCCAGCTTCACATCTCCGGGCTTGAAAGCCAAACTATGCGCCAGATGGTTGAATTTCTTTTGCTTGGATTTTAAATCTGCCGAGGCTCTGCTACTGAGGCTAAATGCTTCAGCGATGCGCTTTTCCTCCCTGCCTGATTTATACTTGAGCTGCCACTTTTGTTCAATGCCCAAACTCAGCGGCAGCATCGCTTTGCTTTGGCTAACTGCAATACCACCAAAGCTATAGAAACGCTTATTTTCTTCAAAATCCGGCCGATAACTCAAGCTGGCGGAGGGCGTCACAATATGCCGGATGGAGGTGATCTTGCCCTTGCTAAAGTTCCGAATGCCATAGATATTGAAGTTGGCCGCAGTGCTGAAACTATAGTCGCTGCCTCTCACCCACTTTTTACCTTCTTTATCCCGATCAAACCACGCCTCGCCATAACTGAAGCTCTGGCTCGTATTCAGCCAACTGAGCGGCTTGATATTATAGCTCAAACCCAGGTTGTGCTTGATTCCCGCATGATGTTCACTCAAAACTTGAGTGGAATCACTCCTATTGCTCCAAAAGTAATCACGCCAGCTCTTGTCTGCAGCATCAATAGACCCCGTGTGATCCAGCCTGACGCCGTAACTGTAGCTCAAGTTTGCAAACCAAGCTGCCGGACTGCGTCCTTTAAAGCCAAACAGCTCATACACCGGCCTGCTCGGCATGGAAAAACTGGCACTGGGCAGCGAGAGCGCAACTTGATCGTTAACAAGGTCTTGCGTATAGGTCGCACCCACGTTCAGATAGGAACCCAAGAGCGGCTGACGATAGGACATAGACGAGCTCAGCCTTTCCGCCAGATTCTCATCCAAACTGCCGGAGGATTCCCAGATGCGTTTGTTGCTGATAAAATCGAGGTCTGCATCGAAGGCTGCCCGCTCGCCCAGATCGTGGTGATGCCGCGCCCGCAGCGACCAATCATAACTTGTGATAAAGTCCCTTCTCTGCCTCTGATATGCCAGCCTCAAAAAGCCATCGTAGAGATAACGCTTTATGTATGTAGTATTTAACTTGGCTTTCCAACCCGTTTTCTCCATCAAATCCAAGCTCAGGATGATATCCGCATAATCCTTGTAAGGATAATACCAGGCAATCTCTCGCAAGAACTTGCCATCCACGTTGTTATAGCCCGGCTCCGGAATCAAAAACCCCGGATGTCTACCTCTTTTGATGGGCACCACCAAGAAGGGAAAGTAAAACACAGGCAAATGGTTTACCCAAGCCACTACAGGCTTGCCCACCAGTTTGTCACCCTGATAGATCCTCAGCTTCCCCGCCGTGAACCAAAAATCCGGCTCCGCCAGATCACAAGTGGTAAACCGCCCCCTGTCTACATCGTAGACTTTAGCCCCCACCTTGCGGATTTCCTCACCGCCGTAATAGGACTTCTCAATGCGGCTCAGACCATCCCACATAAAGCCGGTCTGGCTCCTGATATCATAGGCAACATCACGTCCCAAGAGGACTTGCTCGCCGTCTTTCATCGTGGTAGGCCCATAGGTGAAAGCCTGCTCTTTTTTCAGATCTATATACATGCTGTCTGCCGAAATCTGTGAATCCTCATAAAAGACCGCACTGTTGTGCCAAAGATAGATACGCTCATCCACATGATGATAGGCCAAGCTATCCGCCACATAGATCAGGCTGTCCATGATGGCTACGTTTACAGAGTCCGACAAAGCCACCTTTTCTGCAGCCACAGCGACCTCCTCAGACGCCTGCGCCCTAAGCAGCATCTGAAAACTTGCCAACAGCAAGATGAAAAGCAGCAGTATCTTGGTCATTTTCATGCGATTTTTCTCATTGTGAGTTACAACACCTTAAAAGTGGGATAATTGTCAAGTGTCCTTTTTTCATCCCTGCCATGTTTTCATGTAAAAACTCCTGCCAAAAATGCCAATCTCCTACCAAATTAGTAGGAATTCCTCACCGAGATCGGGCACCGGAAAAGGTAAGGCTTTATGAAACATTTGACCTGTGCATGGAATTTTGTAACAGGAAAACGCCATTTTAGACCCCCCTTAAAGCCGCTGTTCATGCGGCGTCCCTGCCCCGCCCCTGCTCGGCTCCTCCTACATTGAGCAGGAATGGCATAGGATAGCAGTAGGTTACGAGTTTGGGCACAGCAGACGCTCAGGAACAGGTGAACCTTTTCAAAAAGGCAACCTTTGAGGCAAGCATCTGGTTTTTGAAAGCAAATTAAGCCCCAATAATGCAGCAGTCCATTTCCCCAAGTTGAGCTTTCTTCCCTCTTCCTCCACTTCTTCCTTGCTTACCCGCAGGGCGATGCCGTGGTGATACTCGGGTTTTTCCCGAGAGGCACCGAGTAATCACCGGACGGCTAAGCAAGGAAGAGGTAGGGTCGGTCGCCGGACCGACCAAGTATGGTCGCTTACCAAAGCGACCCAAAAGATAACCAGCTCATCCCGAATCACCCAAGTATAGCCTCTTGCCAAAGCGACACAAAAGGTAGCGGCCCCATCCCGAACCAGCGCTAACAAACGGAGCTTGCTTCACAACTACCTGATATAGTCGCTATCCGTAGTAAGCAAGAAAGATATGCTGATGTTTACCAGACCGCTACAAAGGCGCACTATAGCTACTGGATTGTTTGGGTTAAACTCCTGAATAGCATGTTTTTCTGGACAATTTGGGGGAAGGGGAGTAATATATTCTGAATTGGCTCATATTTTGCACCCATAATAAGACAAATTTATGAGAAAAGGAGAATCACAATGAAAACGAAAGTACTCAGCCTAATTTGGCTGCTCGCGCTAAGCACTTTTTTACTGGCACAGGCCCCGCCTGAAATCGGCTTGGGACAGTTTGATGCCGAGTTGGGTATCTGCTCCCACAATGGGACAGTATACCTCGTTTATAACACGCAGACCCATGTTTATGCTGTTCCTGCAGGTGATATCGTCTTGATGTATCGTTCCGATGATGGCGAGGTGTGGAACAGCAGGACAGTTGCCTCAAACGTTACTGGGCTCACCAAACCTACAATTTCCGTAAACGACCAAGAAATTATCGTGACCTATGTGAATGGTTCGGATACCTATATGGTAATCTCTACCAACCAAGGTGACCACTGGCATTTCACGTCATTAGGACCCAGCTTTGAGAGCAGTCCTTACGTGGAGAATACGGGAGACCAGCTCAGGAAATACTCTCTGGAGTTGCCCTACCCGCAGCGTATACAGGACGAGTTTCTCTGCAACGATGACTCTGACAATTTGAAGACATACCACACAGTTGTCGAATCCGGGGTTGACCCACACGGTTTCCCCTGGCGATTTTATGGCCATGATGTAATTTACGGGGCTTACAGAACCAATGGAGATTTATGGATACGCCAAACAAATGGTGGAGAGAATGGTGGGTGGCCCACATTCCATGGTTTGGCCATGACTGCAGGACAGGTGAAGGTATATCCTGGCGGAGGTTCGTACTTCCCCGAAGAACAGATATTCAGGGGAGGTTTGATAGAGAATGCTCCCTGTCTTGAGATTGACAATACTCGTCACCATAGGGAAAATAGCATATTGCTCGGCCCCAATCACTATGACGAGAAATACATCGTCTACGTTGATGTAAGCGGCACCACGGCAGATGTATACTTGGGGGTTAAGACAAATGCTCGAGAGGTACAATTGCCCGTATACTCTGAATACCCGACAGAGAATTTGGGTGAGCCTCTTTACACCAATACCTTCACCATAAGAGACACCTTGTGGACATATCAACACATCTACGACCTTGACAATCAAACCATCTTTACCCACAATGAACTGTGGATCAAAGGCACCTTTGCCACACATCAGACCTGGGCAAGTGCATCGGATATCAAGATCATCGGAGACATCCTCTTGGCTGGGACCCCTGCTGGCATGAATCCGTATGAAAACCAAAATGACTCTGTATCCCTCATTTCTGAGAAGAAGATTGAGATCAAATATGGCTATCGCAGCCCTATTGACGGTCTCAGGTATCATCTGTGCAGGTCAGATTCAGAGCCCATCATGATCTATGCTTCCCTGTCTGCCCTGGACGAGGATGAGGGTCGTTTCACCTTTGAATACCAGCATCCACACCCTTCGGTGCCGGATGTGAGAGTAAACAACGTTCTTTATACCAATATTGATTTACACCGCAGACAATTTCCTCCAGCCACTCCCACCAGTTGGTACCAGTCTGCTCCCGAGATTGACTACCCTTGGTATAATCCGCTTTGGCCTGAAAGAATGCCATATTTGCAGCGCGGTATTTTGCAGATCTGGGGCTCCATCAATGAGAGAATTAATGGATTTATCCACAGGAACTATTCTGATGCTGACTACCCCAATCCCACCGGAATCTGGGATATTGAAAACGACCTCTGCGGGGGCTCTTCAGCTCCAAACGCGGTAGATCACACCGACCCCGTTCTGGGCATACGGTTGAACACCCAAAACTACCCCGGTGCTTCCGGAGGCGGTGTGGGCTATAAAAAAAGTCACTACGGTAATATACACAGGTCTTTTACCGATGATTACAACTTTAAGTTTGGCATCGTTCTGGAAGAGATAGACACTACCGGCGACGATACGGAAGACGACGATGTCCTCCATTACAGCAGATTCCCTCAGGCAATTCGCTCCAAGCTGATCGCCCGCAATGGCTCTAATGCTCTCTATGCCGTGAACAACAAGCTGATCTTTGAAAATGGTGCAGACATCGAAAGCATCTATCCCTTTGGCCAAAATGATACCGCTATCATCAAGCAAATAGAATGGGCTGATGATCAGCGCGTTATGATCGTCAGGTATGACGCCGCCAATACTGCACCATACAGCCTCCACATTATCAACCCATACACTCTGGATGTGGTGGATGTGCCTGCAGGTCTCTTTTGGAATCAGCAAACCGAGTATCAAGATCTGCTCTGCGACGTCCTGCCTACTACAGACGGTTACGGTCGATTTGCACTTTATCCCCTCGTTCCCTGTGTCGGATTCGAGAATTCACTGGAGATATACAATATCAACCTGCAAAATGGGGAATACACACTCCATAGATCGGGAACATTGCCCTGGGACTACTCCTGCGATTTGACCAAGCAACATCAATTGAGATTGGAGAATGTCACTGATGAACAGTGTGATGTTATCCTGAATATTCAGCAGACCATTGAATACCCCGATATCATCTACGAACACTCATCCATCAGATATGCCACGATTGATTTGTTTGGCAATTCAAGTGCAGATGATCCTTTAGTTCCGGTGGCAAAGCCCAGCGTGTCTGTCTATCCCAACCCCTCGAGGGCAGATTTTTCTATCACCTTGAAAGACCTGCCAGCAGGTGAGGTAAAAGCTGAAGTCTTCAATATCAGGGGTCAGAAAGTGGCCGAGATCAAGGACTTTAGCCCTGCATCAGGCACAGAACTGAACGGTCGTTGGCAGGCTCTGGATGCAAACCAACAGCGCATGGCCTCTGGAGTCTATCTAATGAGAATCAAACAAAGTGGCAAGGTGATCGCCACCAAGAGAATCACGGTGTTCTAAATAGTCTCAAAGACAAGTAAAGAAGACCCTGTCCCATGCCTGAGATAGGGTCTTTTCTTATGTCAAGCTGAGACCATTCGTTGAGGCGGGAAAATAAATAAAGAATTGGCTCAAATTGTGCAGGTATGTAGGTTCAAATATGA
>JAKQWO010000078.1 GCA_029561955.1 Candidatus Cloacimonadota bacterium | reverse complement strand
GCTGATGATGCTGGCGATCACGTCTATGCGTTTTTCCACGCCATCATAGCCCACTGCTTGGGCGCCCAAGAGCTTGCCATTTTGGGGATCAAAGATGATCTTGAGCGAGAGGGGAGAGGCGCCTGGGTAGTAATCGGCATGGCTGGCAGGATGGATGATGGAGGCTTCGTAGGGGATACCCAGTTTTCTGAGTGTCTTTTCGTTGGCTCCGGTGGTGGCGACGGTGAGGTCGAAAACCTTGGCTACCGCGGTGCCAATGCTGCCTTTATATTTGCGTACATGGCCATTTACCAGGTTGTCTGCCAGGAGGCGGCCTTGTTTATTGGCTGGGCCTGCTAAATAGGTGTTGGCTTCCTCGCCGGTGATGGGGTTGGTAAATACGACGGCGTCGCCCAAGGCATAGATGTCCGGATCGCTGGTTTGCAGGTATTCGTTTACCTTGATACCGCGATTGATGCCCAGTTCCAGTCCAGAAGTGGCAGCCAACTTGCTATCCGGGCGCACGCCGATGGAGAGGATGGCCATATCGGTGGTCAGAGAGCGGCCGCTGCTCAGGGTCACTTTGAGCTTGTTACTGTCACGAGCAAAGGATTTCACGCCATCACTGAGGTAGAGCTCCACGTTTTTGCTCTTCAGGTGTTGATGCACCGGGGCAGCCATCTCAAAATCGAGCGGAACCATTACCTGATCAGCCATCTCCACGATGGTGACTTTGATGCCCAGATGGTGCATGTTTTCCGCCATTTCCAAGCCGATGAAACCTGCTCCCACCACGGTCACGTGGCTGATATCGTGTTGGTCTACGTAGTTTTTGATCCTGTCAGTATCATGCACGTTGCGCAGGGTGAAGATCAGCTCGTCGTCTATGCCCTTAATGGGAGGTATCAGGGGTTCCGCACCGGGAGCTAAGATGAGCTTGTCATAGCTTTCGCTGTAGGTACTGCCGTCCCGACGAGTGACAGTAACCTCTTTGGCTTCACGGTTTATAGAAGTAACTTCTTGTTGCACACGCACGTCCACATTGAGCGTAGCGTTGAAGCTTTCGGGTGTTTGCAAAAAGAGACGGTCACGATCTTCGATCACGCCTCCTATGTAGTAAGGCAGGCCACAATTTGCATAGGAAATGTAGTCGCCGCGCTCAAACATAATGATTTGGGCTTGTTCGTCCAGACGTCTGAGCCGGGCAGCTGTAGAGGCTCCGCCCGCCACTCCGCCTATAATCAGATACTTTGGCATCCTTATTGATCCTCCAGTAATTGTTCGTTATGGGGAATACGCTAATCATTATTTAACGATAGGCAAGTATTTTTAATGAATTGGGTGCTTTTTTGCCTCTGCGGTTTAGGACTTTTGGGGGTGTTGTTGGGCTCGCCATCCTCTGGAGTGTAAGCATTTCTTTTTTGCGGCTTGCGATGCCATCAAATCGAGGTTTTGGGTTTCAGGTTCAAAAAAAGACTTTACAGATTTAGCGGCAAAAATACACTGGCAATCAGCTAAACAAATAGACTATTTAAATGTGATAAAGCACTGCAAGGAAAAGCAATGAGAAAACTTCTGATCTTGCTACCCCTGCTTTTATGCTTGGGGTTGCTCTCTGCCAAGGTTGATCTCAACACGGCAGATTACGATGAATTGAGACAGCTCAATTTGAGTGAAAAGCAAGCGCGTGATATCTTGGAATATCGGGACTACGTGAGTCTCTTCACCGATATCTTCCAGTTGCGCCAGATTCCTTCCATTGATCAGCGCACTTTGCTGCGGATCAAGGATCAGGTGGTGGTTTCTTTGCATATTCAGACGGACGATGCTCAGGCTCGGAGAAACGAGATTCGCTATTTGATCGAGCGTCTGGATAGCAATGAAGGCGCTTCCGAAGGTATGGCCGACGTCTGGGAAGATTATCTGATGACGCCTCACAACGTCAACCGCATGCATTTTGATGATTTTGTGAGTTTGCCCAATGTCTCCGCCATTGATGCCGTAGCCATCCTCAAACGCACCGCCAGAGGGGATACTATCGCCGAAATGAGAGACCTTCGTAACACGGTGGGGCTTTCTCACTACGGTTACACAAACCTGCGCAACTACGTGTATTACAAAGAGCCACCGGTGAAAGACCGTCTCTTTTTTGATGCCTCTTTGCAGTACTATACGCGCTATTTTGAAGAAGGCAGTCACGACATGCTGCATGAACCCTTCCTGCGCAGCAGTTATGGCAATAACAGCATCACCGTTCCGCATGAAAAAGACCTTAGCTATTGGGGACACTTCCACCTTGACAGGGTGGATCCAGACATCTCCATGAAGCTGCGTGCCCGCTGGGGTAACAATTTCAAGCTGGGCATCATGAACTACAGCGGCAAAGGCGAGCTGGGGATTCACGAAAAGACGGCCAAGGAGATCATCAAGGATTCCAAGTTTTATGCTGGCTATGAAAACACCGCTCTGCCCTTCCTTGATAACACCAGGCTGAAGCTGTATCTGGGGCACTATCGAGCTACCTATGGCGAAGGCTTGGTGATGGAAAACACGGATTTCTATAGCGCCAGGAAGACGGGATTTGGCTTTAGCAAACGCATCTTGGGGCTTACGCCCGACCTTTCCAAGACGCAGGAATATGCGCTGAGAGGTGCGGCGCTGGAGGTTTCACATCCGCTGTTTACGGTGAGTGCCTGGGGCTCTGTCGATGATAAGGACGCCATCGTCTATGTGGATCAAAACGGCGACACCGTCAAGGTAAACGGCAAAGACAAGGTCTTTAGCTATGTGGTGCCGTCGATTCGCTTTGAAAATGATGACATGCGTGCGGTGGAAGCCAAGTTTAATACTGAGATTGCCTCCGGAACCGCATATGCCGTGCCCTACATCAACCTCGCCTACCGCAAGGATGCCTTCAGGGAAAAGCTTTGGGGCACACACCTGCAGGTAAACCCCTGGATCGGAACCAGGCTGGGATTTACTACCTATACCGCTTTGTATGATGATGTGCACTTCGTGGTGCCGGGATACAACGACCTGCGCACGCTCTTGGTGCGGGACAGCTATTACTATCCCAAATTCAAGATGTTGGATGCCGAAATCGCCGGCCTCTACAGCACTTATAAGCCTAGCCAATACGAGAGAGACTACCGCAGAGTGATCGGCTTTGATGGTGGAACGGTGATCGGTAATACCAGCATCCAAGGCGAATATGCCGAGCTGAGCGTGAGTGGCAAAGACTTGAAGCTGGGCGATGATCCTGCTGCGCTGTTGGTCAGTGCCCACACCCAATATGAAAACCTGTATTTCATTACGCTCTATCGGGATTATGACGTGGGTTTTGACAATCCCTACAGCAACGCCTTCAGCGAGCATGAGAAGTTTGACGACACCATCTTGGAGAAAAACGTCTATACACTCACCAATACGCTGCTTTCAGACATCTATTTGGGTAGCACGCAGGCTCAACCGGAGCGAGGCGTATACTTTGAGACCAGATACAAATTCAACAATTTCTTCACCATCGGGCGCAGCTATCTTGACCTCTTTGAGCGCAAGACAGATGGACGCAGAACTGCCAGATTCCAAAGCGAACTGGAGTTTAGGCCGCTCTATCAATTGGCTCTGCGTCTCAGGTATAAAAACCAGGTGAACCGGATGGACGATGCAGCCGAGAGAGGAGTATCCAAGACCAATGAATATACTCTGGTAGCCAGGACTTTCCTCTCCAATAGGGACTTTTTGGAGTTTGAATATCGTTACAACACGGTGCTCAGCCCGCCTTACACTTCGCTCACCAATCCAGCCGAGCCGGGAAATAACTCCATGGCTGCTGCGATGACGTTGATGACCGGAGACTATATCGGCGTAAACTATACCCACAACTTCAACGACAATCTGAAGCTGCAAGGTTCTTTCATCTATTGGTTTAGCCATGGCATCTCCCACTGGGATTGGGAAGACATAGAGATCGACTTTATGGGCGACAAAGGTGCCAAAGCCTGGGTCGCACTGCATAGCCGCATTTCAGACAATATGAACCTCAGCCTCAAATTCCGCAATAAAACCTATCAAACAAAGGAATACTCCATCCGCAAATACAACGTTCCCGTGGATGGAGAAAGCTACTTCCCAAGAGTGGAACGCAAAGAAAATACTATCCGTTTATCCTTGGATTACCGCTTCTAATGGAGGAATAATGCGTAACCATAAATACTTCAAAAACCTGATGCTTGTCCTTTTCCTAACGATCGCCGCTGTGCAGATCATGGCAAGCTCAATCACCGATGATTATTTTGGCAACCCCATCGAGGGCTATGATGCTCGCAACTTTGGCATGGGCTCTGCGGGAACCTTCAACGACCTGCGCCCCTTTGGCATTATCACAAACCCAGCCAACCTCACACTTATGAAGACCAGACTGGGACTGGGTGCATCCATGCTGATGGACCGCAATGAAGATAACCGTCACGTGCCACTCTATAACTCCTTTGATAGCTACATAGATGACGCTGTCTATGCCTCCAATATCGATATCTACAACAAATATGCGGCAGCAGGATTTGGAGCCCTGAAACTGGGCGATGTTCGCCTCGGGTTGGGTGGATTTTATGCGCCTATGCTCAGTTTTGATGGCGACTACATCGAGGAAGTTCGCAACAATCGCAACACGGATAACGATAGCTATCCCGAAAAACTGGCCACAAACCGCATCGAAAATCGGGGCAGCTTGGATCAGATGGCTGCTATCTTGGGTGTTGGCTATGATTTTGGTGAAGTCACGCAGCTCAATTTCGGCTTTCAATTTGGCTTTTTGGAAGGTAAACAGGAATATGCCAAGACCATCCGCTGGAGCCAGTGGGCGATCAACACCTTTGCTGCAGCGACAGGGAATGATCCCAACAAAGTGCTGCCAAACTACAGCCTCACCACGGATGCCAAGCTCAAAGGAGCGCAAGCTAAGATAGGCATGGCCATGAGAGTGAACGAACGCTTTGGCTTCGCCGCTACCGTGACGCCCTATTCAATCTTGGATAGAACAGGCAGCACTCTGGAGCACAGAGATGCCTATCGCAACACGGCAGAGCTGAATCAACTCACCGATATCGAGGAAGATTATACCATTCCCACCAATTTCAGAGTGGGTCTGCTCTATCAGCCTCGCAATATCATGCGCACCTGGCTCAATTTAGATCTGGAATATGTGATGTTTAGCGATATTTCGGATCACTACGATGATCAATTCAACTTCTATGCCGGCGTAGAGCACTGGGTGGAAAACCGCCTGCCCCTGCGCATTGGCTTCTCTGCCACCAATAGCCACTTGAGAGAAGTGGAAGCCGATGGCAGCTTGATCGTCAAACGCATCCTCACTCCCAAAGTCTCTGCTGGCAGCGGCTTTGCCATCACCAAGAATCTGGGTGTAGACCTTGGTTTTGGCTATAGCTGGCGTGAATATGAGGCTCAAGACCTCTTTAAGGATTCCTATTACAACGACAAACTTTACAGCGGCAGCTCCACCTATGCTCTGTGGCCAAATTCCTACATCAACCTGGCAGACAGGGATTGGAGAAATCCGGATAAGATCAGAGAAAACGACGTCACACTCAGAGCCGCTCTATCTTTTACCTGGTAACCAATCATGAAACACTTACATCTCGTCCTTGTCTTATGCCTGATCTTTCCTGTGCTGATCGGCGCAGAGAATCTCAGGCTGGATATCATGTTTACAAACGACGTTCATGGAGGCATAGACAGAAGCAAAGCCACCTTCATGAATCCAGAATTTCCGCCCCAACTGGGAGGAGGCGCTTCCGCCGCCACACTGATCAAACACGTGCGTTCTTTGGCAAGTAAAACCAGAGACCACATGCTCTTTGATGCCGGCGACTTCTTCCAGGGCAGACCCGTAGGAACGGTGACCAACGGCGTAGCGGTGGTCGAATACATGAACGCCATCGGCTATGATGGATTGACGCTGGGAAACCACGAATTTGACATCCATAGCGATGAGCTGATCGAGACCCTGCGCTTGGCAGATTTCCCCATCATCAGTTGCAATATCATCGACAAACGCACCGGCGAAATCCCTTGGTTCCTCTATCCTTACTATATCTACGACCGCATGGGAGTGCGCATCGCTGTGGTGGGGTATACCACCTCGGATACCAAATTGATGAGCTTTCCGGACAACATCAGAAACTATGATTTTTTGGTGGATAAAGAAGTGCTCCAACATTGGGTGGATGTGGTGCGCATCGAGGAAAAAGCTGATGTGGTGATCGTATTGGGTCATGCCGGCTTGCCTTATGACATTGAATCTGGTTATCTGAGCCGTTATGATGCCAAAGGAACGCCGCTCTTTGAAGAGCGCAACGCTGTCTGGGGCTATGATGCTCAGGAATTGGCGCGGGAAGTGAGCGGTATCGATCTCTTTATCGGCGGTCACATCCATAAAGGCATTCCCAAGCCTTGGATTGATCCCTACAGCCATACCATGGTGATCCAAGGTTATGCCAACGGCACAAACCTTGGTTGGATGACGCTGCTCATCGACCCTGAAACCCGCACCGTCTGCGGCTATGAAACACCGGCAATGAGAGAAGGCATCATGCTCACCCTCTTTGAAGATCAGTTTATCCCAGATCCTGAGATCAGCGCTACCATCGAAGCGCAAGTGGCCATCGCCGAACAAGGTATGGATGAGATCGTGGGACACAGTGCCGTCTATCTCTCCAGGGTAAATGTGGATGCACAAAGCTTGATGGGAAATACGATTACCGATGCCATGCGTCATGAAGTGAAGGCAGATTTTGCCTTCCTCAATCTGGGTGGAGTGCGCTCGGACATCAAAAGCGGCCCGGTCACCTACCGTAACATCTTTGAAGTAATGCCCTTTGACAACATGTTGGTCTCCTTCAGATGCACGGGCGAGTTTTTGCGTCGCATCATCGAAACCCGCGTGGAAGGTGGACGTCATGGCTTGGTGGTTTCCGGTGTGAACGTGATCTATAGCAAGAAACGCCCCAATTTTGATCGGGTCACCTCCCTCAAAATCGGTGGCGAACTTTTGGATAAAAACAAGATCTACACCTGCGTAACCACAGACTTCCTCCTGCAAGGAAACGCCGGACTGACGCTGCTCACCCAAGTGCCGGAAGAGGATATCATCCGTCATGAGACAAACCTGCGTGATGCCATCGTCAATTACTTCCGCAAGAATAGCCCCATCAAGACCAAAATCGACGATAGGTGGCAGAGAAAAGATGGTGCTCAGCCCACCGCGGAGATGCTTCAATAAACCGTTTTGAACTATTACATCATGAGCTAAAGAGAAGGGCCTGGCTCTTCTCTTTGGCTTTGTAAAACGGTGTGCAGGGATTGAGTGATCGGTGCGTATTACAAATAGCAGGGGCTTGAAGCTCCAAACTCATATAAACAGATAGGGAAACAAATGAAAAAGTATGTCTTTCTCCTTGCCTTAGTGGCAATTAGCATAAGCCTGAGCGCTCAACAGGGCCTCTTTGATATCTCTTATGACGATCCCGTGAATAAAGCGGATTCGCTGCTCATGCAGTATAGCTTCAAAGCGGCTATGATAGACGGTTACATGGTGAAATACTATGCCAAAAACGATCCCATGGTGGAAGCGGTGATCCTCTTTATCAAACCCGAGACCAAGACGGTTGCCGGCTGGTTTGTAAAGCACTGGGCCACAAACACCGAAGATGAGGACGGGATCGTGGTCGAAAGGATGTATCAGATGCACAGAGAGCCCACCATGTATGATAAGGATACAGACCAGATGATTTGGGCTTTCAACCTGGATCGCAGTGCGCATCTGCTCTTCGTGGCCGATGGTAGCCTCTGCGTGCTCTACTCGGATAGCAGATATAAAGAGCTGTTCCAAGTGAATCAAATATATGAAGCAGAGCCGGAAAAACCTGCAGAAAAGGAAGGCGTGCAGCCGGATTTTAATCCAAAGCCAACGGCCGAATAGAGGTAGTCGGTTTTAGTTTTGCCAAACGGGATTCGTCCCGTTTTTTTGTCTTTGGGGCTTTATCCCAAACAATGCAGTTGAGATTTATTCAGCACGTGTATCTCTACACGATCCCACTTACCCCGCCCTTGCTTACCCGCAGGGCGATGCCGTGGCGATACTCGGGTTTTTCCCGAGAGGCACCGGCGTATCACCGGGCGGGTAAGTAAGGAAGGAGCAGGAGA
>JAKQWO010000023.1 GCA_029561955.1 Candidatus Cloacimonadota bacterium | reverse complement strand
CCTTTGCATTGGGATAGATGCTTTGCAGCTCTTGCACAAAGCCTTTTAACATATAGACATGCCCGTTCACAATTCCGGAGAGGATAGACTCACGCGTGTTGGTTCCGATCAGCTCTGTAGGCCGCTCAAGCTCGATCTTCTTCAAAAGTGAAGCACCCTGACCCAAGCTCTTGAGAGAGAGCTCCAAGCCGGGCACGATAACACCACCTTCAAAGCGTCCTACACAGCTCACAACCTGGATTGTGGTAGCTGTGCCCAAGTCTATGACAATGCAGTGATGCCCATACATCTTCCACGCAGCAAAAGCGTTGGCAATCAGGTCTGGCCCGATGAAAGAGGGATCATCAACCTTGAAACTAAGCCCCAAGTCGCTTTTAGCATTGACTTCATACACGGATGCACCAAATTCATTCTCTGCCAACTTCTTCCACTCACCCGTCAGCTCGGGCACCACGCTACAGATCACCATATTCCTGATGACCACATCGTCCATCTGGGAGAGCTCCAGTCGCAAGAGGATGCTATAATCCTCGTAGCTGCTGTTTTTTTTGCTGGCAAATCGCAGCATACGGATCAAGCTTGATCCGTCAAATAGGCCCACAACAACTGTGCTGTTGCCTATATCAACAGCCATGAGAAGCTCAGCTCCCTTGGCAGTGTCGTTCTCTTCCCCCAGCTTTTTTAAGCTGTTGGTTGCATCTGTATTAGGCATAAATCTCACTTTGAAATTGTATTTGAAAAGATGAAAAAGAATGGGGGACTATGGAGAATTCACATTTATAAGCTATCGCTTTTGTGTCAACAGAAAAAACAGCAAGCGGAGGCAACAGACAGTCTTTCAAGGCATTTTAGAAGCCGATTTCCCTCAGATTACTCTTCTTCTTCCTCCAATTGGGAACAACCTTCACCCACAATTGCACCCGCACCGGCAAACCCAAAAACTCGCTCAATTGCACCTGAGCATACTCCCGTATCCTCCTCAAACCCTCCCCTTTTTTACCGATCACGATCACCTTTTGACTGGGCCTATCCAACCAAATCTGAGCCTCGATCACCACCTGATCTGGATATTCATGAAAGCGCTCGATGATCACCGCAGCACTGTAAGGAATTTCCTGCTGATAGTGGTGAAATATAGCTTCCCTTATCACTTCCGAGGCAAAGAAACGCACCGGCAGATCCGAGAGCTGATCCTGCTCATAGTAGGGCTCATGGAGGGGAATATACCTCAGGATGCTCTGCATCAGCTCATCCACATTTTCACCCGTGGTACAGCTCACAAAGTGGCTTTCCTCTATCCTTGAAGGCAATTGCCCGATCAGCACCTCCCGATCCAGATCCGGATTGAGGTCGATCTTATTGAACACTGCAATCTGATGCGCCGAGCTCTTAGCCAGCATATGCAATACTTCATTGTCATAATCCGTAGGAAAATCCGTCACATCGGTGATAAAGAGCACCAGATCAACGTCTTTGAAGCTGTCATGCACGATGTCCAACATCCGGCTCTGCATCTCATAACGCGGCTTGAGAAAGCCAGGCGTATCGATGAAGATAATCTGCGCATCTTCACGATTCAGAATGCCTTTGATGGCGTAGCGTGTAGTCTGAGGCTTAGCCGAGGTGATGGAGAGCTTTTCACCCAAAATACGGTTGAGAAAGGTAGATTTCCCCGTATTTGGCTTGCCGATTATCGCTACCCAGCCGCTGCGGAATGAGGTATCAGTCATATCTCATAGCCCCAAAAGCGTATTAGCACAGCAAATCCGGCGTTTCCACCGGATTTACTGCACATTTCACTCTTAACAAGGAAATTCTATCTTACAGCTCGGCAAACACACTCTTGATGATGGAGATACATTCATCAAGCTGTTCTTTGGTAATGACAAGGGGTGGCGCAAGGCGGATGATGTGACGGTGTGTAGGTTTGCAGAGCAAGCCCTTTTCTTTGAGCTTCACACAGACGTCCCAAGCTTCCATGCCATCTCTGGGTTCCACCACGATGGCATTGAGCAAGCCTTTACCACGCACCAGTTTAAGCATGGGGTGATTGATCTTATTGAGTTCTTCACGGAAGTACACTCCCAGCTCGTAGGAACGTTCGGCCAGCTTTTCGTCACGCAGCACTTCCAGAGCGGCTTTGGCGGTGACGCAAGCCATGGGGAAGCCACCATAGGTGGAGCCATGCTCGCCGGGTTTGATGGTGAGCATGATTTCCTTATCTGCAAGCACGGCAGAAACAGGTAACACACCACCGGAGAGGGCCTTACCCAAGATCAGGATGTCTGGGCGCACATCTTCATAATCCACGGTGAGCATTCTGCCGGTGCGCGCTAGGCCGCTTTGGATCTCGTCTGCCACAAAGAGCACGTTGTGCTTTTTGCAGTGATCATAGCAGGCTTTCAGGTAGCCTTCATCCGGCACATACACGCCAGCTTCGCCCTGGATGGGCTCCACGATAAAAGCGGCCACGTTTTTGCCGTGCTCATCCAGATACTTACCCAATGCGGCAGCATCGTTGTAGGGCACAGTCACGATCCCGGGTGTGAAGGGGCCAAAACCCTTACGGCAGTCAGGATCGGTGGATGCGGTGACGATTGAGATGGTGCGGCCGTGGAAGTTTCCTTCGCAGAAGACCAAGATGGCTTTATCTTCTTCGATGCCTTTGACATCGTAGCCCCACCTGCGTGAAAGCTTCATTGCGGTTTCCACACCTTCAGCACCGGTGTTCATGGGCAAAACCATTTCGTAACCGAAGAACTCGGTTATAAACATTTCAAACTCACCCAGTTTGTTATTGAAAAACGCACGGGAGGTGAGATTGAGCACCTTGGCTTGTTCGATCAAAGCGTTGATGATCTTGGGATGACAGTGTCCCTGGTTGACGGCGGAATAGGCAGAGAGAAAATCGTAATAACGGTTTCCTTCCGGATCCCATACAAAGACACCTTCACCCTTGGCCAATACTACTGGCAGGGGGTGGTAGTTGTGAGCTCCATACTCGTGTTCCAGTTCCATTGCTTCAGTTGAGCTGATCGTTCCATATTTCAAGTTTTGGTTCATGACTTCCTCCAAGTCAGTTTATTATGATTACCTTATGCAAGACCAATTCCTATTGGAGGCTTTAATGTCAAGCACAATATCTGCTCAACTCTCCAGATCAGCTTCCTAAAAGGATGGAGCCACACCTCCATCGATATTTCCCCTGAATAATGTCGGTGCTCTGAGGATGCGTTTGATTTCGCCATCTTCCTGAGGCGGGTTGAGCTTCCAGCCTGCCTCGATGGTAGAGATGCTGAAGGGGATGGGTGGAGTTTTGCCGCCGTGTAAGATGCGCATCTGCGTGATTATCCTATCGCTCAGAGTTTGCATGGGCAGATCGGGAGTCTGGATCTCTTTTGCCAGAGCTTGCGCCAGATGGTTGTTTTCCCCTTCCTGATCCGGCTGGATCGTGTTCAGGGGCGTGCTGTATAACAGCAGTGTGTTGCCTGCTATTTTGGGAATGCCGGTCAGCCCCTCTTCTGCCACCCTGAATACCAGGTTTGCAGGTGTTCGTGAGGCATCCAAAAAGACCAGCTTCATGTTGGCTTTGGATATTTGGCTCAGAATCCAGCTCAACTCCGGAGCAGCATCCAAAAACTGTGATTGAGTCTTGAAAATACCTTGCGGAACCAGATAGTTTTTGCCTTCAATTTGCACCGCTGTGCCGCTGAAGTAGACCAATACCGGCTCGTTTTCTTCGACGGTAGCAGCAAACTTGCCGATGTTTGTCTTAAATGACTTTGAGTCGAGATCGCTGTATCTCTGCACTTCCCAGCCCAGCTTCACCAGCGTGCTATCGATCAGGGCGGCGTCTTCATGGGGGCGGGATGTGCCTTTGCTCAGCAGGCCACCATTGCTGATGACCAGTGCCTTCTGAGCTGGCAGTACGCTTATTGCCAAGAGGGCAATCAACACGAGGCTAAATAGCTTTTTCATCATTCCTCCTTAGTAGGATATGTTGTTGGGTCTGTTGTAAAGTCTGTTTTAGTGCTTTCTTCAAGCTCAAGAATTTCCTTTAAAAACTTGCTTGTACCCTTTATACCTTCCTCATCCCCCAAATACTGCTTGATTTTTATGATATGCTCAAGGCAAGCAGCCGCATCTTGGTATCTTTTCAAGCACTTATAAGCATCAGCCATATTTCCCAGAGCACGGATACTCTCCAGTTTGTCGTTGATCTGCTGTGCATATTGCAGTTGACGGCTCAAGTGGAAGATGGCATCGTCATATTTTCCGGTTTGGATCAAAACGTAAGCCAGATTGCCCATCGCCTCGGATTCGACCTTGAGGATGCGGTGTTCGGCTGCCAGTTCCATGCTCTGGCGGAAGGCTTCTTGGGCCTCATCCAATTTCTGCTGCTCGAGATAGACCAAGCCAATGTTATTGATTGATTTTGCCTCTTGAGTATGGTTTTGCAGGCTGCGAGCCAACTGCTTGCTATGCTGATGTCGGGACAATGACTCATCCAAGGGCAACTGATAATAGTACCAAATGCCCAGCAGATTTTCAATCACGCAGATCAGTTCTGGATCATCAGCCTCTTTGGCCAATTGTTCGGCCCTGTCCCAGTATTCTTTGGCAACATCGCGTTGTCCACGCTGAAAAGCAAGCGAGCCGCTAAAACGCAACTGGTGAAATCTCAAGGAGTTATCCTGCGCCTGATCGTTCCATTTTTGCAAAACGCTCATAGCTTCATCGATATCCTTCCAATCACCTATCAACCACTTTATTTCCAAGCAGTTAAGCAGCACCTCTGCTCGCTCCTTATAGTCATCTGCAGGTAGGATATCCAGCAGTGTTTGATAGAGCTTCAAAGCCATGGAATTGTCATAGGCTCTTTGCGCATTTGAAGCTGCTTTTCGTAGCCAGGGAAGAGCTTCCTGGTATTTGTCCGCCTTTAGAAAGTGCATAGCCAGTTGATGTGAAAACTCGTCCAGGCGGGCAGGGAAGACACTCTGAATTGCCTCAGCTACCAATTGGTGCAAAAGCTTGCGATTGCTGCCCAAGAGGCTATGGTAAGCCACATCTCTGGTAGTGATATGCTTGAAAAAGTAAGCACTGTATTCAAATCCCGGCTGAGGGATGATTAAGGCTTGTTTTTCCAGACTGTTCAAGCCTTCTTCCACTGGTGTGGAGCCATCTAAGCTACGCTCCAATTCACGCAATACCTCCACCAAAAACTCCTGACCGATCACTGCAGCTTTTTGCAGCAGACTTCTGAGCGCTTTGGGCAGGCTGTCCAAGCGAGACTGGATCAGCGCATTCAAGCTGGAGGGCACAGGCAGGTCTTGCCACTCTTGCTCCGGCAAAGTGCTCACATAATTGCACCACTCTTCCAAGTAAAAGGGATTTCCCGCTGCCAGCTTGACCACCGCTTCAATGCTGCGCTCCGAGAGGGCTAACTGCCTGGTATAAAGCATCATCAGCTCGGTGATATCGTGTTCGTCCAAGGGGTTGAGCTCCAGCTCCTGCCAGCCACGCATGCGCTTTAGGAAGCCCGGAACCTCAAAACTGGGTCTATAGAAGAGCAACCACAGGCTCGGAAGCTTGCTCTGACTTATGCGGCTGACCAAATTGCCCAAAAGCTCTTTGGAAATATCATCCAGCCACTGCAGATCATCCAAAATCAACACCAAGGGCTTGCCACTCTTGTCACAGCTCTGCATGATGGCTTCCAAAGTGGCATTTAAGGCCATCAAGAGGTGCTTCAAAAGCTCTTCTCCAGCTTGCTGCAGCCTTGCATCTTCCACCCTGATCTCCAAAAGCCAGGCGATCATGGCAAAAGCATCGTCCAGTTGCTCTGCAAGCTCTTTATCCACACGCTCTTGCAAATCTACAAACCTGCTTTTGAGCTTGGTCAATCTCGCTTGCGGCTCATCTCCCACATTTATGCCAAAATACTTTTGCACCAGCCGCGCAAAGAGATGCAGCGGCGTCGGGCTAACCCCATCACAAGCGGCGTCCAAAAACTCAGCCCGCCCAAGATGGCTTTGGACAAACTCATAGGCCAAACGGCTTTTGCCCAAACCTGCCTCTGCTTTGATGCCATAAATGATCGGCCTGGGAGGTGGAAGAGTTGTTGTGTGCTCTTTCAGGCAGCCTTGAGAGCTTATCTCTTCCAAAGCCCCATTCAAAAGCGACAGCTCGGAACTGCGCCCCAAAAATGAGCCGGAAAATCTCTTTAATTGGCTTGAACCGGCTGCACTTACGCCAAAAGGACTCCAACACTCCACCTGCTCCGCGATTCCTTTTAGCTCCCTAACCCCCAGGTATTCAAAATCAAAGACATCATCCACCAACTCTTTGGTGTATTGGCTCAACATGATCCGACCTACGGGGGCGTTGGTTTCCATGCGCGAAGCGAGGTTTACCTCAGGGCCATATACGGTGAAATCGCCTTCACGGCTCTGCCCCACCTTGCCCACACTCACGACCCCGGTATTGATCCCCACCCTGATGCGCAGCTCCACATCTTTATATTTGGGAATCTCCTTCAACTTTTCATTATAACGCTTGAGCTGTTCGATCATCTTCAAAGCCGCACGGATAGCACGCTCGGTATCATGCTCACTCGCCTGTTTAGCCCCAAATAAAGCCATAATCGCATCGCCAATATATTTATCCACAAAGCCGCCGTAGAAGGTCACACAGCGGGAGAAAATCTTCATCAGCTCATCCATGCGTAGATGAACTGTCTCAGGATCAAGCTGCGAGGAAAGGTCTGTAAAGCCTTTAATATCGGCAAAAAGGATCGTCACCTCACGAAGTTCACCTTCGCGAAGCTGATGTTTTTGCTTGCGATTCAGGTTGTCTTCTTCAAATCCAAAAAAACCCGAATCGAGGATAAGGTCGTCTTGCAAAGCGGCTCCTATGATATTTGGTGTTTCGGTGCAATTTTAAAAAAAGCTATCAGAAAGTCAAGAGAATAAATCAACAATTTGCCAGCTAATCAGGACATGTGTATTACAGCAAAGGGAGTGCGTATCTCGGAGGCCAGCGCAGTGACTGACAACTGGCTATTGGTAGGCGAAGCCTGCCCCTTCCTTACTCACCCACCCGGTGATTACTCGGAGCCACTCGGGAAAAACCCGAGTATCACCACGGCATCGCCCTGCGGGTAAGCAAGGAAGAAGCAGGAAACGAAGCTATCTGAAAAGCGGATGACAGGGCAAGCTTTCGATGATTATCCGGACTTAAAACTGAAAGTAGATAAAGGGCTGGATATCTGCGCTTTTGGCTTGGAACAAAATCCAGATCACGACGGCCAAGATCAGGGACTGCAGGATCAGGGGGCTGCGTCTGAGCACGATTTCGTAGCCCTTATCCCACTTTTGGGGGATGAAGTGGATGAGGTAGCCAAAGGCGATGAGGAAGGCAACGACCGGATAGCCCTGAATCCACTGCGAGAGTATGTCTAAGCTCATGGGGCTGAAGATTCTCTGGATCATGAGCGTTGCGGCGGCCAAGCCTCTGGCTCTGAAGAAGATCCAGGTAAAGCTCACGAAATTGAAGGTGATCAGCCAGCCCAAGACCTTGATCAATGCGTTAGCCACAGGCGGATGCTCTCTCTTGCCCATGAAAGTGATGCGCAGTTTATCTATAGCCAGAGCGACGCCATGCAAAGTGCCCCAGATCACAAAGTTCCAGCTTGCACCGTGCCACAAACCGCCCAAGACCATGGTAATCATCAGGTTGATATACTGCCTCACCTTGCCTTTGCGATTGCCGCCCAAAGGGATGTAAAGATAGTCCCGGAGCCAGGTGGAGAGCGAGATATGCCATCTGCGCCAAAAGTCCGTGATGGAAGTGGCGATGTAGGGGACGCGGAAGTTGACCGGCAGGTTGAAGCCCATCAAGGTAGCGAGGCCGATAGCGATATCAGAATAGCCGCTAAAGTCGCAATAGATCTGCAATCCATAGCCGTAGACGCCTAACAGGTTTTCCAGCGGCGAAAAGAGCTCCGGCGCATCAAAGACTCGATCCACAAAGTTGATGCTGATGTAATCTGCAATCACGCCTTTCTTGATCAATCCTGCGATGATCAAGACCAGTGCTGAGGCGATTTGATCTTTATTCAGGGATAGTTTTTTGTTGATTTGAGGGATAAACCACGAGGCCCTCACGATGGGCCCGGCGACCAATTGCGGAAAGAAGGACACGAAGAAACAGAAATCTGCAAAGCTATGCAGTGGCTGCAGATTGCCGAAATAGATATCCAGCGTGTAGCTCATGGTTTGGAAGGTAAAGAAGGAGATGCCCACGGGCAGGAAGATGTCAAAAAGAGGGAGGTTGCCGCCTAATTGGTTGATGGTGTCGATGATGAAATTGGTGTATTTGAAATAGCCCAAGGAGCCCAAGTTCCAGATCACACTTAGGATCATCAACCATCGCTTTTTGGCTTTTGTTTCTGCCTTGAAGATTCCGGCACCCAAATAGAAATTGACCGCCGAGGTCACAACCAAGAGGATCACATAGAGTCCACCAGTCTTGTAGTAGAAATAGAGCGAAAAGATGAGCAGATACCAGGTGCGCACCTTGAAGTTTTTCACCACCAAGGGGTAGAAAAGCATCACTACGACGAAGAAACCCAGGAAGAAGCCGCTGTTGAAAAACAGAGGATTATCCGGCGAATAGAGCAGACCTTGCAGCAGTTCCATCATTCCCAGCTCCCTCCTACCAGGTTTTGATAGCTACGCATAATGGCCTGATAAAAGAGATAGCCTTGCAACATATATCCCTTGGGGCTGAAGTGTATTTTATCCTTGGATGCCAAGGAGTTTTTCTCCCATTTGACGATGGATTTATCGCCTCCCATCACCGTATACATGTCCCACCAGGCAAAACCATGCTGTTGCGCATAGGTCTTGATTTCATCACACACCTTCTCGACATCCGCATTGTGCCTTCTCCTTTTGTAGGTATCGGGTGGCAGTGTAAAAATAATTTTCGGCTTGGAAATCTGGGCAAAAACCCTGTCCATAAAACCGCTCATCTGGCTCCTGAAGTTATTTGCATTATAGTTCCCCTGCGCATCATTGGTGCCCAAAGATATGATGATGAGGTCAGGTTGCAGCGTCTTGATCCGCTCAAAGATGGTGTCATTGGGTGTGAGATTCTGGAAGGAAGCGCCGTTGATACCTGTGTGATAGTATCTTAGCTTAGCCTGATCCACGCTGATTCCATCTTCAAAAAAGTTGAGCAGCGCACCTCGAACTGTGCTGGAAAAGTAACCTGGCCTGATGTGTGAATCCCCTATTTGATAGATGGTTATGGGGTCATTGCTGCCGTTGCGCAGCTTCATCAGTTTCCGGAAAAAGCCTTCCACTGGCTTCATGTTGCTGATGGAGTTTTTGTCAAAGGAGAGAAAGCTGAATTGCTTGAGGTAGTTGTCGTTAGCCAAAAGCTCGTAATAGCTCTGGATAAATTCTTCCAAACTGTCCACTTCGATGGGAAACTCCGAGATGATCTCGATTTCATGCTCCTGAGCCAAGGGGAGATGAGATTCCGCCGCTGCCGTGAGCATCAAACAGGGCAGGATTAAGACGAAGATGAAGTAAAGCGCTCGCCTCACTGCTCAAGCTCCTCAGATTGGTTGTTGATCACTTTCAAGAGCATTTCACCCACTTTGGCTGCGCCTCTGACGCTGAAGTGAGTGTAATCCTTGCTGGCTAAAGCGGGACTGGCATTCACCCAATTTGACATGGAATTCAGCCCGCCCATCTCAGAAAACAGGTTCCAGAAAGCGGAGCCAGTCTCTTCTGCCACTTGGCTTTGCGCATGCACCAAGATGGGGATGTCCGGCGAGGTTTGGTAGCCAGAAGCCGTTTTTACACTGCGGTCATGCGCACTGATGACCAAGATCGGCACGCCGGGCAGGGAAGCCTTGATGTGTTCCACGCTTTTGATCATGCCCTTGCGGTAAAAATCGTAGTTGGTGGTCTTGGGGCTGCTCACGTTTTCGCCGTATTGCAAGATCACCAGATCGTATTTCAGGTGTCTGGCAAAAGCATCTAACAGATTGGCAGGGATGCGGTTGAAATACATGCCGGAAAAACCACGAATCGAGATATTGTCTACATAGACGCCGGTGGGCTGATCAAAGCTAACTCCATAGACATGCACGGGTTTATGTGACGGGAATTCCAGACGGATTTTGCTCACAGGTGCGCTCGGAGAAAGATTGAGCACCTGCAGCTCATCTGAGGGGATGAGTGTGTGCTGCACCCTTGTCTCGCCGTCATAGATCACGGTTATCTGGGTTTGCTCCGGAGCCTTGCTATAAAACAATCTGATCTGGGAAAGAGTCTTGGCGCCGCCAGCAAACGAGGTGCCAGCATATTCCACCCAGGCCGGGCCACCGTATGGCACTCTTTCTTTCACCTTTTGAGGCTCTGCCACCGCTGTGGTGTCCGGCGTGCCCAAGCTGTCGTCAGTCGCAACCGCTTTGGGCGTGACTGTGCGCTCTTGCATCTGGAAGCCTTGCGGAATGTAGGTGTGTCCCAAAATACCCAAAGGCACGGAAGATTTGGTCATGAATGAATTGCTCTGCCAGTTGGGCGAAAAGCTGTGCACGATGGTTTTTCTAAACCTGTTCACGATGGAGGTAATGCCCATCAAACCTACGCCCTGACCACCGTAGAGAGCCTGCAGCTCCTTGCGCAAAGTGCCGGAAACGAGATCACCCTCGATGATGGAATCCCCAAAGTAGGCGATTCTAAGCTGACCCTGCTTGCCTTGCTTCTGGGCCTCAAGTTTATCCCAAAAGCTTTCCAAAGGCTTTAGTTCCTTGGCCGTAGTGCGCTTTTGAGCCACTTCCAGAGCGACGCTATCCGCTACGACAAGCGAATCCTTGCCCAAAAGCTGTCCAATGACGTCCATGCGCTTGATGGGAAAAGTCTCGTTGTCCCACTCAGGGATGAGCGGAAAAACCAAAACTATGATCAATACTGCAAAGAGCAGGATCAAGAGGGGTCTGACAAACTGCTTATCTATCATGTTTGAGTAAATTCTTCCTAACTAAGCCGGATCACACCCAGCTTAGAAAGCAAAAAAGCCCCTCTTTGCAGAGGGGCCTTGATATGCTGATTTTATTTGTTCACTTGGTAGGTTTTATCGCCTTTTTCCAAGAATCCGATGATCTGCTTGGCTGCGGCGACGCCGGCGTTGATGTTGGCTTCACCGGTCTGAGCACCCATTTTCTTGGGGGTGCAGAAGATGCGGTCTGCATACTTTTCTTTCAGTTCGGCAGCGTTGTCTGGAGCGACATCGCTGGCATAGCGGAACTTGCTCTTTGCTTCAAAGGCTTTCATCAGAGCATCTTCATCGATCACTTCCTTGCGGGCGGTGTTGATGATGATGGCATTGTTCTTCATCAGGCCAAAGAGATTGTCATTGATGGACTTTTTGGTTTCGGCAGTGGCGGGAATGTGAAGGGAAATGTAATCTCCCAGCTTGAAGATGTCTTCCACGTTATCCAATGGTGTGACGCCGTCTTGGGTCATCAGGTCTTTGCTGATGTAGGGATCATAGGCATAGATCTTCATTCCCACGCCCTTAGCCATATTGGCCAAGAAACGGGGCACCCAGCCATAACCGTAAAGGGTGAGCGTCTTTCCGCAAAGTTCTGAGCCGGACTTGCCGTTGTACATGCCTCTGGCCATGTAGATCATCATTCCCAGAGCCAGCTCGGCAACTGCGTTTGAGTTCTGGCCGGGGGTGTTCATGGCAACCACGTTGTGAGCGGTGGCGGCTTTGAGGTCGATGTTGTCATAACCTGCACCGGCACGAACCACTATTTTGAGGTTCTTGGCGGCGTTGAATACGGCTTCATCCACAATATCACTGCGGATAATAAGGCCGTCCACGTCTGCTACTGCAGCATGAAACTGAGCGGTTTCGGTGTAGTTTTCTAAAAACTCATAGTCATACTTGGCAGCTTCCAATTCTGCCTTGATCTTGTTCACAGCTTCTGCTGCGAAGGGCTTTTCGGTGGCGATAAGGACTTTTGGCATTGATTTCTCCTGCTATTTTTATACTTTAGTCCATTTTAAAAAAGATGTGTAGGCTGTCAACCTAAATCTTCAGATCCTGTGCTGGACTGCAATTTTAGCCCATTAAAAAGCCCCGGATCGCTCCGGGGCCTTAGTCAATTTCTCTTGTCTTGAGCACTTTAGGAAGGTATCACAGATACATACTTTCTGCCCAAGGCTTTGGTTTCAAATTTAACAGTGCCGTCAATCAGGCTGTAGATGGTGAAGTCCCTGCCCATGCCCACGTTGAGCCCAGGATGGAACTTGGTGCCTTTTTGGCGGACAATGATGTTGCCAGCGAGCACATTCTCGCTGCCATACTTCTTCACGCCACGATATTTGGGATTGCTATCGCGACCGTTTCTGCTACTTCCAACACCTTTTTTATGTGCCATGATTCACCTCATTTACGACCGGATGTCGGTCACCTTTATATTGGTATAGTCTTCGCGGTAACCCTTTTTCACACGATAGCCTTTGCGGCGTTTCTTGTGAAAGATCACCTTTTTCTTGCCCCTGCCGTGTTCGATGACTTCGGCAAGAACCTTAGCGCCTTCGATCACAGGCTGGCCAATTTTGATCTCGTCCTCATCTTTGAGCATGAGCACGGTGTCAAATTCGACGCTTTGACCAGGCTCTGTGTTCAGCAAGGGAACGCGTAGGACGGCGTTTTTCTGAGCCCTATACTGAAATCCTTTAATTTCTACGATGGCGTACATCTTTTTCTCCTTGAATTTAATGCATGAGGCACCACGATTTTGAAATGGGCAAATCCGTCAAGCTTTACTTTTACTTCAGCTCGTCAGGAATGATCAATTCTGCCTCTGTGGCATCAATCACTTCCTGAGCCGAAACTCCCTCGGTAAGCTCTTTAAGCACCAAACCTGCAGGCGTCACTTCCAGCACACACATATCTGTGATAATCAGGCTGACTTTGCCTTTGGCGGTGAGGGGAAGGTTGCATTCTTTGAGGATTTTGGGGTTGCCTCTCTTATCTACGTGTTCCATGGCAACGATCACCTTCCTGGCTCCAGTCACCAAGTCCATGGCTCCACCCATTCCCGGCACCATCTTGCCTGGAATCATCCAGTTTGCCAGGTTGCCGTGTTGATCCACCTGCAAGGCGCCCAAGACGGTTACGTCCACGTGACCACCTCTGATGATGGCAAAGCTGAGCGCACTATCAAAGAAGACCGCACCAGGGAGGGCTGTGATAAAGCCACCGCCGGCATTGATCATATCAGGATCCTCTCTGCCTTCTTCCGGTTGAGGGCCGGTGCCCAAGATTCCATTTTCACTCTGCAATGTAACATGCACCCCTTCTGGGATGTGGTTTACAGCTTCTGTGGGAAGGCCGATGCCAAGGTTGATGTAGTCACCATCTTTAAATTCGGCCGCGATTCTGGCTCCGATACGTGATCTCTTATCCACTTTATACCTCCTCTTTCACTACGATGTAGTCTACAAATACCCCAGGTGTCACGATGTGTTCTGGGTCGAGCTCACCTGTGGGGACGATCTCATCCACCTCCACGATGGTGATCTTGCCTGCCATCGCCATGATGGGGTTGCTGTTTCTGGCAGTTTTGCTGTAAATGAGGTTACCGCTCTCGTCTGCCTTATGAGCCTTAACAAGTGCAAAGTCGCTCGGGATGGCGGGTTCCAGAAGGTAATCCTTTCCATCCAGGGTGATAACTTGCTTGCCTTCTTGCACAATGGTGCCCAATCCCGTGGGAGTGAGCACGCCTCCAAGCCCAGCGCCAAAGGCTCTCACCCTTTCCATCAGGGTGCCTTGGGGCACGAGCTCGATGTCGATCTCGCCCGCATTCATCTGTGCTTGAATCTCTCTGTTTGTTCCCAAATGGGAAACATGGGCACTGCGTACTTGGCGGTTTGCCACCAATTTGCCTATGCCTCTGTCTTCCCAGTCTGACGCAATGACAATGATGTGCAGATCTTTGGTCTTGGCAGCCACGACAGCATCAATGAGGCTTTCGGGAGCTCCCACAGCCAAAAATCCACCGATAGCCACACGGCTTCCGTCTTTGATCATGGCAGCAGCTTCTGCCGCTGTAATTCTCTTGAACATTGAGGTTCTCCTTTATTTAAGTATTTTTTGATGTATTCTGAACTATATAATCGCTCACCAGATGCAGGTCTCTTGAGCTGATAGTGAGCTTTACCTCCACCCCATCTTCGCTATATTCTTCAGAGTGGATGGCGGCGATTTCATGCAGTTTGGAGCGCAGTGCCCCTTTGTCAAAACCGAGCTTGATCGTGATCTTGCGTGCATCCAAGAGCTGCTTTTCCACTTGCTCCAAGAGCTCCTGCACTCCGATATTCTCCTTAGCGCTCACCAAGACGCAGTCCGGATAGCGACGCTTGAGCAGCACGGTAAAATCATCATGCAGAAGATCACATTTATTGAACACCAAGATTTGAGGGATTTCGGCAGCATCAATGCTTTCCAACACCTCATTCACTTGGTCTATATAATAGTCGTGCATCTCATCCGAAGCATCCACCAAATGCAAGAGCAGATCAGCATCCTGCACCTCCATCAGGGTAGCTTTGAAGGAAGCCACCAAGTGGTGCGGCAATCTGGAGATAAAGCCCACGGTATCAGAGATCACCAAAGGCTCTCCCGTGCTGAGTTTGAGCTGCCTGGAAGTGGAATCCAAGGTGGCGAAAAGCTTGTCCTCCACCAAGACTCCAGCATCCGTCAGAAGATTGAAAAGCGTAGATTTACCCGCATTGGTATAGCCCACCAAACACAGCTTCAGTGCCGAATCACGCATCTTCCGCTGCGTTTGCTTTTGCTTGGTCACCACCTCCAAAGCATCCTTAATCTTGCGGATATTCTGCCGGATGAGGCGCCTGTCTATCTCGATCTGCTTCTCACCCATACCCCTGGAAGCTGCACCGCCAGACGCACGTACCGAGCCTCTTTCCTTGTCAAAGTGCTCCCAAAGCCGGCGTAAACGTGGCAACTGATATTCCAGCTCCGCCAGCTTGACCTGCAGACGAGCCTCACGCGTGCGAGCATGGTTGTGAAAGATACTGAGGATGACCTCCGTGCGGTCTATGACACGGATGCCAAATTCCTTCTCGATATTGCGTCCCTGCATCGGAGTCAGCTCTTCATTGACCACCAGGATATCGGCTTGAGCCTGATGCATCTTGGTAGCTATCTCAGCCAGCCAGCCTCTGCCAAAAAAGGTCGCTCGCTCAGGCTGATTCCGCTTTTGGCTATAAGCACCCAAGACCATGATCCCAGCGGTATCAGCCAGACGTCCCAGCTCTTCCAGTGTAGCCTGCGCCTCCTGTTCCGTCTCATTCTGACGCACGATGCTGGCCAAAAAGGCTGTCTGCTCCGAACCCTGAAGCTCTTCTTCCCAGATTTCGTCTTCCAATTCATAATCGATGGGCGGGAAATCTATTTCTTGCATAGCTGAGCCTGTGATTGGGGCAGCATGGGTGTTTTTGCATCCCTAACAACTGCTGTATGTTTAAGGGTCGAGGTGGGAGTAACCGCATCCGCCTTGGCAATTTGCACACAATAGACACCCTGCCACAGATTTGAGAGACCAAACTCCGTGGTAGAGAGCCCTAAAAGCAGCAAAGCGATCACGAATAACGGTAAATTTTTCATAACAGTTCCAACAAAGATTGATGAGCATTCTGAGTCAAGTAAAATCTGTTTAACCTTGATAGTAGCGAGCTTGGCTGCACCCTGCCTTCCGGATGGAGGCTTCAGGACAAAAAGCAGCTTTACTCATTTATAGACAGTATGTTAGCCCCATTATCCCACATTTGTTAAGCAGAAAGCGAGCGACCCATTATTTCTATTGACAAAAAGCCCTGTACTATAATGATGAATCCTGAGACTTTTCCGGTGTTGAGCCAAATCTTCGCACACTGAATCAACACCTAAGGTCTTGTTTCTTAAGCGCTTGCCCTATGTCGGCAAGATTCGGACTAAAATTAACCATAATAAGATCAAAGCAAGGAGAAAACAATGTTTAGAAAGCTGATTTTAGCTTTAGCACTCATCCTGGCCCTCAGTTTCGTGTGGGCACAGGGAGCAGAAGATTTTGAAACTTGGGAAATTTCCAACAGTTACTCAGACGCCACTTTTACAGACGCCAATGGCATCACCTGGAACTATGTACACTGTAGAAATCAGGGTGACTATCCCATAACCGGTAATGGTTTGATGCTGAGAAGAGCATCTGATAGCTATCTGGAGGCCACTATTCCCAATGGAGTCGGTAACTTTTCTTTTCAATACCGAAAAGCCTTCACCAATCCCAACGCTAGGATACCAGAACTGTATGTAAATGGTTCTTTAGCAGCCACAGCACCTCCCGTTGAGGATGATACTACCGTTTATACCTTCAGTCATGATATCAACTTGGCTAATGCCGTTACTGTGAAAATCAAGCTCCAGGGGACATCTACCACAAATTCCCAAACCACCCTGGACAACATCATCTGGACTGCTGCCAGTTCCGATCCAGTTATCCTCGTGACTGGCACTCTGAACCCCTTCAGCACCTATGTAGGCAGCCCCTCAGAATCTCAGAGCTACACACTCAGAGGATTAAATCTAACCAACAACATCAGCGTAGCAGCTCCGAATGGCTATGCCCTGTCCACAGACAACACCACCTTTACCAACACTCTTTCTTTGGCCTCCAATTACTCAGGCCTCGTCTATGTTAGACTCACGGGTACAACCACCGGTACCTTCAATGGCAACATCGTGCACACCAGCGGCAGCCTTGCTCCTGTAAACCAAGCTGTTACGGGTGAGGTGTTAGCCCAAACTCCCACCATTATTGTGGATGGTACCCTCAGCGCCTTTGTCGCCTACGAAGGAACACCCTCAGCAGTACAAAACTATCAGCTCAGCAGCCTGTTTTTGGCCAACAACATCAGCGTGACCGCACCCGCAGGCTTCAGCATCTCTGAAGACAACACCACTTTTAGCAGCAGTTTGAGCATTGCTCCCAGCTTTGACGGACCTATCTACGTCCGTTTGGATGGAACCACACAAGGCACATTCAATGGCAACATCAACCACACCAGCACAGGCGCAACTGCAGTGCAATTGCCGGTCGAAGGCGTAGTAAATGAGCCCATGACCGCCGGCATGTTCTTGGAAGAGGAGTTTATCTATGAGCCCGGCACCACACTGGTTTCCAATGGTTGGATTGCCCACAGTGGAGCAGGAAGCAACTCTCCTCTGGTTCACACCGAAGGCCTGATGTATCCTGGCTACCCCTTGGCCAATGGTTATGCCGGAATCACCTCAGGTAATGGAGAAGATGTCAATAAAGTATTTGCCGGTGGGAGTATTACTGAAGGTTCAGTATACACGTCCTTCCTAATCAATGTAACCAGTGCCAGCACAGGCAATGGTGACTACGCATTTCACCTCATGCCTCAGGGTAGCACTACAAACTTCTACGGCAGGATATTTGTAGCCAAAAACGCTGAGGATCAGTTGAGATTTGGCCTTACCAAATCAGGCAACAACTCTTCAGCCAACATTGATTGGACGGAATATGACTACGCTCTTAATACCACCTACCTGGTTGTGCTCAAATATGAATTTGTTTCTGAAGGTGGCGATATTGTCACCGCTTGGATCAACCCTCCTCTCAGTAATGTTGAGCCCCCCGCTCAATTAAGTGCAGCCGTTAGCGAGTACGACGCCACATCCATCGGAGCAGTGGCAATCCGCCAATCCAGCTCAACCCCTACCGCCATCTTCGACGGCATCCGTGTGACCAACGACTGGGCTTTACTCTTTGAAGGCGAAGAGCTTCCCACTCCCGTTATCCACACCGCTGGCGAGCTGGACTACCTTTACAGCATCGCCGGTGCCCCATCCGATGAAATCACCTCCTACGCCGTATATGGCGTCGACACCTACGGCCCCATCAACGTGACCGCCCCTACTCATTTTGAGATCGCTACCGAAGCTGCAGGCCCCTGGCAAAACAGCTTGAGCCTGCCTGCCGACTTCAATGGCCTCGTTTATGTGCGCTTGAATTCCGCTGAAGAGGGTGAGCATGTCGGCTTTATCCTTCACAACAGCTTGGGTGCTGCAGAAGTATCCGTGCGTGTGGAAGGCGAAGCCTTGGCTCCAGAAGTCACCTGGAACGCCAACGTGACTGAGCTGAACTTTACCGCCGAAGTCAACGCTGAAGAGCCCATACTCAGCTACACCCTGAGCGTAACCGGTGCCAACACCAACCTGATCCTCACTCTCACAGGCGATGCCTTCTCCATGCGTGCAGGCACGACCGGTGAATGGACGAATGCCCTCAGCTTGGCTCCCAACTTCAACGGCAGCATCTACGTGAAGATGCTCACTGCAGCGACCGGAAACTTCCACGGCAGCATCTTACACGTCACCAACAACGCTTCCGATATGACCATTGCCCTCAGTGGAACCGTTACCCCTCCCGCAGGAGCAGCTATGGATCTCTTCTTCAGTGAATACATCGAAGGTAGCAGCAACAACAAAGCCATCGAAATCTTCAACGGAACCGGCATGCCCGTGGACTTGAGCGACTATCAAGTGGAGCTATATACCGACGGGGGAACAACTATCCAGAATTCTTTGGTGCTTAGTGGCACCCTGGCTTCCGGTGAAGTCTATGTGATTGCCAATTCCGGTGCCAACGCTGAGATTCTGGCTGTTTCACATATCACCTCTCCTGTTACCTTTTACAATGGTAATGACGCTTTGGCAATTAGAAGGATTAGTACAGATGCCTTTGTAGATATCTTTGGTTGCATTGGAGAAAACCCGGGAACCGCATGGATAGATGGTGAGCATAGCACTTTGGACAAGACCTTGGTACGTAAACCTACTGTTACGCAAGGTGTCACTGTAAACCCTGCTGCCGGTTTCCCCACCCTGGCAACCGAATGGGATGTATATCCGATAGACACTATCATCAATTTGGGTAGCCACTTCTTCGATCCCGAAGGCACGTCTACCCCTGCTGACGCACCCGTGATTTCACCCGCAGGTGGCTTGCAATCCGGCCCCGTGACTGTGAGCATCAGCAGCACAACCCCCGGTGCCGCAATCCACTACACTTTGGACGGAACTGCCCCCAACGCATCCAGCACAGTTTACACCGCTCCCTTTGTGGTATCTACCGCCACTACGGTGAGAGCGATCACAATTGCCCCGGGTTTTGCCCCCAGTCTCATCTCTACCGTGGTATATAGCTATCCTGTCCAAGTGGAGAATATAGCTGCCCTCAGAGCCATGCCCATGGGTGCGACTAACTATTACCAGCTCACAAATGAAGCTGTGCTCACCTTCCAACAGAGCCAACGTAACCAGAAATACATCCAGGATGCCACCGCAGCCATCGTCATCGATGATGCTGCAGGCGTGATCACCACCACCTACAACCTCTATGATGGTATCACCGGAATCGTGGGAACACTCAGCCTCTACTATAATCTGCTGCAATTTACACCGGTGTTCGATCCCGGTGCAGCTACTTCCAGCAACAACGTGGTAGTTCCCGAAGTGCGCACCTTGGCCTCTCTCACCACTGACGACCAAGCGAAGCTGATCAGAGTGTGCAGCGTGACCATCGATGCCACCAACATAAACTTCGGTGCAGCCGCTCAGAACATCGATGTCACCGATGCTACAGCTACCCGCGTGATGAGAACCTTCCCCAATACAGACTATAGCGGCACCCCTATCCCCACCGAGCCTGTGGATCTGATCTGCCTTGTGGGTCAATACCGTAATAATATGCAGGTTTCACCTCGCTTCCTGGCAGACTTCCTGCCTGCAACGACCCAACTTACCTCCCCCGTGGTTCAGATTGTGGAAGCCAATGGAACCGTGACGCTCAGTTGGGATGCCGTCGCCGGCGCAGTGAACTATCGCATCGAGAGATCAAACGACCCCTACAGCGGATTTGTGCAGGTCGGCACCACTGCTGCCACCACCTTCAGCGAAGCCGCAACTGGAACTTTGCAGTTCTATCGTGTGATCGCCGAATAACAAATAACCCTGATTGATATACAAGCCGTGGACTTACCAAGTTCACGGCTTTTTCATTGGCTTGTAAGCAAGCTGCGCTCGCTGGCGGCGGTTAGGGATGAGGCGGCTACAATTTTCTTGGTCGCTTCGGCGAGCGACCTTACTTCTTCCTTGCTTAGCCGCCCGGCGATTACTCGGAGCCACTCGGGAAAAACCCGAGTATCGCCACGGCATCTCCCTGCGGGTAAGCAAGGAAGACGCAGGTAACAAACCTATAAATCACAACAAACCTAAAGGAAAAAACCTCTCATACTACCTGGATTTACTCATCTCCAAAAAGGAGATTTAGCAGCGACAAATCAAGCTTGAGTTGATACTCCGTAGAATCGCCTCTTTTTTCTCCCCAAAGAAAAACCGCGGGTGACTGATGTCTTTCCCGCGGTCTACGCTAATTAAGGAGGCGTTTGTTCTATTTTACTGTTGAGGGTTGGGTGGGTGTTCGGTTTAAATCTCCGGCTTTCTGTAGCCCAGATTCCGGTCTTTCTTGGAGCCAACCACGATAGCCCCTTCTTTGGCGGAAACCATCACCGCACATCCGGCCGCCTAACAAAGCACCGATGCCATTGCCGTCCCTGCCACAATTCTCTTCGATGACGGCTTTTTGGCCGGCAGTCATTTCATTGTATATTGCTTTAAAGGCGTCGATACGGGCATTGGCCATGGTTTTCTTGAGATCAAACATCTGTCCGGTGACCTTTTTGGCACCTTCAAAATCTCTGCTTTGCATAGCTTTTTGCTTGTCCAGCCTCAGGTTTTGATGCTGGGCAATCCAGACGTTCATCTGCTTTTGCAGAGCTGTTTTGATCTCTTCGATTTTCTCAGTTTGCTTTGGGGTCAGCAGGAGCATTTCTTGCAGGCTCTTGCCTTCGTCTATGGGGGTAAGCCTGTCTGTTACGTAGTAATCGGGGTTTTCACTGGGAGCGCGCCCTGCGGGGACTTTTGCGCCTTTAAGGTTTGCCTGGGCAAAGAGGCCTCCGATGATCAGGGTAAGGGCTATTAGGATTATTGCGAGTTTTCTCATCTGATTATTCTCCTTTAGTTGTTTGAGGTTTTATCGTAATCTAATTGTCTTCTATTCTTTTGACGGCGCACTATCTCTTCGTAGCGCTTGGTATAGAATTCTTTGGCTTCTTCGGGGGTTAAACTTAGGCGATGCCGGATCAGCCTTTCAGCCATGTGGTTTTCCAAAATAGCTTGATTGGCCAATGTGCGAGCCAGCAGGTCGTCCAAGGCGTCCATGTCCAGCGGGTCTTTGGCCAGTTCTTTCATAAACTCGGCCTTGATCTCGGAAAATTCTCGCCAGAGGGCACGTGTGGTATCGCTGAAGGCGGGATTGTAGCCGGGGCCAGGATTGTCTCGCCTCAAAGCGGGTGCATACCTGTTCCATCTGTTTCGGTGTCCGAAATCGTGGGTGCTTCTGAAGTAGAGATAGCTGCCCAAAACTGCCAGGTTGAAGGCAAGTGAAATAAGCAAAAGGGTGATCAACCAACGTCTATTCACTGCTACCTCCACCGAAGAAGGCGTCTTCCACCAGGGTGCTTTCACCAAAGAAGGTGATTTCCTGCACCTGCTCAGGAGCGATTTTGCTGCTGAGGGCGGAAATCCGGAAGCTGGTCACTCCCAAGAGGGAACCTAGGACAAAGCTGAGCATCACAGCCAAGGTGGCGGGGACAAGCTGCAGCCTGAACTTCTTGCGCACTTTCAAGCGCTTGGACTCATGAGCCTTGCATTGATGCAGGATCTGATGGTGGAGCCAAGCTGGCACTTGCGGGCGCGGCGCAGAAAGCATCAGCTCACGAAGCTTGAGGCTTTCCTGCTGATAGGCAAGGCATTTTTGACACTTATCAAGATGTGCCCGTAGCTTCGCCGTGGAGGCTTGGTCTAAGGCTCCATCTTGCATAAGGTCTATCTGACGTTTATATTTGGCACATCTCATTGTTTTGCTTCCTTTATGTTTATTGGTGTGCTGCTACTGAGCACGGTTGAGTGTATTCTCATACTCTATACTCCCATCCCTTCGATTTCCTTCACGAGTTTTTTCCTCAAAATCTTGCGTGCCCTCACAAGTAACGATTCTACCGCTTTAACAGTGATTCCCAGGCGATCAGAAATATCTTTATAGCTGAGCGATTCATAGTATTGCAGTTGGATCACAGCAGCCATGCGCGGCGGCAGATCCCTGATCGCTTCGATCAAAGGTGTGTAATCCGGATCAGGTTCTGGCGGTGGCTTGTCCGGCATGCGTTCAAACACTTCCGGCTCCGTGTGAACATAGCGACTCTTTTGCTTGAGGAAGGTCATCGATTTATTGTAAGCGATCTTATACAGATAAGACAAGGCGGTAGGCTCTTCTATCCTGTCTATGTTTTCATAAAAGGCGATGAAGCTCATCTGCAAGATGTCCTGCGAATCAGCTTCATTCCCCGTCAGTGAAAGGAGATAGTGATAGATACGGGCTTGGTTTTCCAGCAGGAAAGGCTCAAAATCTTCAGCTCGCATTCACCGTCTCCTTAGTATCGTGTTGTCTTTTAATCAATTCCATAATCCAAGTATTTCAGTTATTCCTCTGGATCTGAGCGGAAAAATCCCTCAGATAGAAGGGCTGAAGGTCTGCCAGGGAAGCAAAGTCGTAAACATCATCCAATTCCGAAAGCAGATCCAAAGTATACAGACCTATTGCGGGAACATATCCCAAAGAATTGGGATGCAGGCTTTTGAAGCGATCATCAGCCGGCAGGATGTGGCTGCCATCTCCGATCAACCATACATTGTCAAAATCCCAATCCAAGATAGCCTGGGGCGGGCAAACTTCGGGGCCATGGATCAGGTTCAGCTCCTCATCCCAAAGCGCCGCATACACTTCCTTCATGCGGGCATCAATCACGCTGAGGATGTTTTTACCACAGTGCATTCTGGGCAATGCGGCCAATTTGAGGGAAGAGAAAGCTTTGAGCGGACAGCGATTGGCGTAGGCTATCCCTTTGGCAGTAGCCAAGCCTATCCTCAGACCCGTGAAAGAGCCAGGCCCATTGGCCAGCAGGATTTTGGAGACCTCCGCCGGTGCAAAGCCGGTAAGTTTTAAGGCCGCATCCAGTTGCGGCATCAGAGTCTCGCTATGCGTGATAGACACGTTGAAATACGAGGCATAAAGCAAGCTCTCACCCTCAAAGAGGGCAATGGAGCCTGAAGCCTGCGAAGCATCAAGGGCTAAAGTCAGTTGCCTCGGCTTAACCATTCATCATAAAGACGCTCAAAGAACTGCTTATGCTTGGCCTCATCAGATGCCAGGCGCCTGAACAGCTTTTGGATCTCGGCATCTGCAAACCTGTTACTCATCTCGGTATACAGCTTTAGGGAAGCTTCTTCACGCTTCATGGCTCTGATCAGGATGTTTTGATAGCTGAGGTCCAGCTCTTCAATGTCAACGCTGAGATACTCGCTGATCTTGAGGTTTGGCACCTTGGGTATTTCACCCAAATTCAAGCCTTTAGACCTGATACCTTCTATCACCTCAATATGCCCCAGCTCCATCGCTTCCAAGTCTTTGAGCATGTTTATATGATCTTGAAAGATGGTCTGAGTCTGCAGTTCACGGTAAAACTCCACCGCTTCCCGCTCTCTTTGGACGGCAAAATCCAAGATCTCGTTAAAGTCCTCTTTAGTCATCATTACCTACTGTATAAAAGGAAGCCGGAAGCCGTGCATAACATAGCTTCCGGCAGCGATTAGAGAGTTAAGATACTATTCTGCGTAGGGCTCAAACATGTCTTTGCCAACGCCACATTCGGGGCAGACAAAGTCTTCTGGAAGCTGTTCGAACGGGATATCATCATTTTGGGCGGGATCATAGATCCAGCCACAGGCTATGCATTGATACTTTTGCATGGGGTTCCTCCCTTAATAGGTTTCTTTATGAATTTCAAAGTATGCTTGTGAGTGTTGGCAAGCGGGGCAAATGCTGGGTGCTTTTGGCCCATGATGGATGTAGCCACAATTGAGGCACTTCCAAAATACGCTTTCTTCTCTTTCAAACACACGCACATTTTTCACGTTATCGTAGAGAGCGCGGAAACGCTCTTCATGCGCTTTTTCCACTTTTGCTATATTCCTGAAGGAAGCTGCGATGTCGGCAAATCCTTCCTGTTCTGCGATGTCGGCAAAGGCAGGATATACATCTTCCCATTCCTCTCTTTCGCCTTCAGCAGCATACTTCAGATTGGCTAAAGTATCGTCTGCACTCCAGCCCACAGGGAAGCCGGCTTTGATCTCGATCACTTCACCTTCCAGACCGTGTTTGCGAAGATGTTTGAAAAACACTTTGGCGTGTTCCTTCTCGTTCTCTGCGGTCTCCATGAAGATGTTGTGGATCTGCTCATAGCCTTCCTTCTTGGCTGTTTTGGCGCTGTAGACATAGCGCATGCGTGCCTGGCTTTCACCGGCAAACGATTGCATCAGGTTTACGGCTGTTTTTGTGTTTTTGAATGACATTCTTTACAAAACTCCTTTATATCTTGATTAACTGGTTTTCCATAAGCCATGCAGATTGCAGTATTCGCGTGCGAAAAGCACATCCTGCATGGGAACGGGGAATATTGCTTCAGGTGCATCACCGGGCTTGAGCTCATGACGATACACACAATCCTTGGTTACTACTTCGATAAAGGCAATGTAGTGCTTCTCTTCCATGGGATGCGCAACGCTTCCCACAGCTACCTTGATCTTTCCACCGAGGTCGGTAATCTCAGGGATGTGCTTCTCATAAGCTGCCTCCTGGGTGTTTCCTTCCAAAAGGACCATCGGCTCGCCGCAGCAGATCAGCGCACCTTTACCGGTGAAAACAACCTCTGCCACATTGCCGCACTTGACGCAATGGTATATCTGACGTAGTTCTGTCATTGTTACCTCCATAATTTTACTGTTGCAAAGACAATATAGCCCAACTACCCCTCTTTTGTCAATACATATTTTCCCCATTTTGGTGTTTTTATCTTAACGAGAAGCCTTAACACTTTATGGGATGCAGCTTGCTCAGCTTTGACATATTCGCGCTTTATTATCGATTGCCAATTTGAAGGCATCAAATAACGGATGTGGAAGTTGGTTTGGGGCGCCTATTTGCTGCTTCACGGAGCCAAGAATTGAGAAAACATTGAACTTTGCTCATTTTTCTCTTGCCAAAAAGACCGCTCATGATTTAATGGCAATAAACTAAGAATTGAAGGTAAGGATGGTTAAATGAAACGCTTGGCACTCGCCCTTGTTGCGCTGCTGTTGCTCGCCGGCTGCGTGGAATACGATGAAGAGCTTTGGATCAAATCAGATGGCTCCGGAAAGGCCACATTACGCTTGGTGCATAGATCTTCCTATGAAAACCCTGAAGAGATTATGCGTAAAGCGCAGTTGCCGGGCATCAATCTGATAGAATCCAAAGTATCTCGCTCTGGTGCTGATGTGATCTATCAAGTGACCTTTACCTTCAAGAATATCGAAGCTTTCAACAACGTCAACGATATGATTGGCACGGCGGACTTTTGGGGCAAGATCACGCTCAACCAAGAGCTGAAAGGCAAGGTGAGTTTCAAACGCAGGATTGCCTTGGGCAGGACGGAGAAAGACGACGATATCGAAAACATCTTCAGCAATCAACAAGTTGACTACCCAGTCTGGAAATATAAGGTGCACCTGCCCTGGAAGATCATCTCCTCAAACGCAGATGAGCGAAATATAGACCGCAAATCCAAGACAGTATCTTGGACTTATGACACCCGCAAGCTCTGGCATAGCGATGAATACATGACCGTAGAAATGGAAAAAGGGCTACCCATCTTCCCCATCATCCTGATCGCTGTGTTGGCCATCATGCTGGGATTTTTCATCATCTGGATGAACCGCATCGCCAAGCGTTCGCACTTCTTAGACAAGCTGGAGCATGCCAAGCAATTTGAAAAGGATCACAAAGAATAGCACATAGATAAACCGTGTAAGGAGTGGAAGCATGAAAAGGATTTGGATCTTATATGTAATGCTGCTGATTTTGTGCTTGTTTTCCCTCATGGGGAGCAGCAAAAGCAGAGATGTCAAACTAAGCGCAAGCGTCCCTTTGGGAGTATACAAAGTCCCGGATGATATCCCCAACTGTAGTTGCGGTGAAGACGATGATACCGATGGCATGTGTGCCATGGAATGGGACGAGGTGATGAGGTCTATTGATGAGACTACCACTGAAAGAAATGAATACTACATCAGCCTGAGTGAATTTGAGACGCTGCTGCGTAACAACATCTTCCTGCTCACCCGCATCGGGATTTACGATGATTACAAACCCTCTTTCTGGGATGTGGATTATAGCATTGGCCACAGCCGCACCCTAAAACATCCCAACGCATATGCCTTGGCCAAAATCCTCACCGACAGTAAACAGCATTCCAAGCGGGAGGCATTTGTGAAAGCGGCAATCCGCATCCTCAAAGACCCCAAAACCAAGACGGCTTGGAACCAACAAAGAGAAGAATTTTGCATCTTTATGACTCGTGGCTATAGAGTATCAGCCGGTGAGTGGGGCTGGTTTGACTATCAACGTGCTCTGAATATCGACTATGATAGTGCCATCTCCATGTCGATCACTGAGCTGCTTAACTATATGAAATGCGTAGACTTCTCTGCAAAGGTAATGCCAGAAGGCAATCAGTGGAAAATTGCGAGGGTGATCAACACCTACTATGAGTTTCTCACAGACAACTCGCCCTTCGGGATACAATCCGCCTGCTACAGGATGGGCCCTGATGCCACGCAAAAGCTGATCAGCTATTTGGAGCGCAGCCTCGATGGCATGAACAAAAAGAAGAAATAGGCGATAAGGAGTGAAAGCGTGAAAACAAACTGGATACTGCGTATATTGCTACTGGGAGTGTGCCTCTTTTGCCTCATGGGCGTCAGCAAGAGCAAACCGGTCAGATTGAGCGTAAAAGTTCCCTTGGGAGATGTCTTCAAACTCCCCGAAGACATCGAATACTGGGATTGGCGGAGTGATGATATCAATGAGATTGGCTATGTGGAAATCATAGAATGGAATGAAGTGATCAAAAAGATCGACAAATCCGGCGATCCCAGAAGTGAATACTTCATCACCTTGGACGAATTTGAAACGCTCTTGCGCAACAACATCTTCCTGCTCACCCGCATCGGGCTTTACGATGACTTCCTGCCAGAATTGTGGGATCTGGATTATAGCATCGGCTACGGACGAGAGTTACTGCATCCGAATGCCTATACTATGGCCAAAATCCTCACTGACAGCAGACAGGAATCCAAGCGGGAAGCGTTTGTCAAAGCGGCAATCAACATCCTCAAGGACCCCAAAACCAAAGTAGCTTGGGAAAAGCAAAGAGACGAGTTTTGTGACAGAATGGATCGTATTTGGGGTGTGAATGAAGGCGAATGGGGTTGGTCAGATTACCAACGTGCCAAGAATGTGGACTACGAAAGCGCCCTCTTCATGACCATCACCGAGATGTTGAGATACATGAAGACTACAGACTTCGATGCCAAGGTGATTCCGGATGGCTGGGGTTGGAGGATCGTGAGGGTGATAAACACCTACTTTGAGCATGTCTATGATGAATCACCCTTCAGAATGCAATCCGCCTGCTTCAGGATGGGCCCGACAGCCACCAAAAAGCTGATCGGCTACGTGGAAAGAGGTTTTGAGAGCCTAAAGAAATAAGCCTACTAAAACTTATCTGAGCACTCTGGAACATACTTCGGAGTGCTCTTTTTTTGCCCTTGAAAATGCAAGCTCGCTACTCTTTCTCGCGCAGGCTCTTCCACCACTTCAGCCGTTTGGCGATCTCTTTTTCAAAACCAAATTGACCCGGCTCGTAGTAGGTCTTTTCCGCCATCTTTTCCGGGAAGTATTTCTGGTAGCTGTAGTGATGCTCAGCATCGTGATCATACTTGTATCCCTTGCCATAATCCAGCTCTTTCATCAGTTTGGTGGGCGCATTGCGGATGTGCAGCGGCACGCCATAGTGACTGGACTTGATCGCATCCTCACGTGCTTTGAAATAGGCGACATCGGCAGAATTGCTCTTGGGAGCGGTGGCAAGATAGATCACCAGTTGAGACAGAGCTGCAGCAGCTTCCGGCATACCGATAAAGAGCAACGCATCCTTGGCAGCGATGGCCAAGGGGAGTGCTTGCGGATCTGCCAATCCCACATCCTCAGAAGCAAAGCGAATCAGCCTCCGCACGATATAGCGCGGGTCTTCGCCACCTTCCAGCATGCGTGCCAGCCAATAGAGCGCCGCTTGAGGGTCTGAACCCCGCAAGGATTTGTGCAAGGCAGAGATCAAGTTGTAGTGCTCTTCCCTGCCTTTATCATAAAAGAGTGTCTTTTTCTCCAAGATACTGGCCAGTTCTTTGATGCTGGGATGCGGGTTTGCCTTCAGAAAGTCTGAGATCAATTCCAGATAGTTGAGTGCCCGGCGCGCATCTCCCCCACTTTGGGAAGCCAGCCAGCCGCTCACCTCTTCATCCTCCTCAAGCTCCAGCTCTCGCATACCTTTGGTCACGATCTGGCTCAATTCCTCTTCCGAAAGCATGCTGAGTACAAAGACATGAGCCCTCGAAAGCAGGGCAGGAATCACTTCAAAAGAAGGGTTTTCCGTGGTGGCGCCGATGAGGATCACCGCTCCGGATTCGACAAAAGGCAAAAAGGCATCCTGCTGTGATTTGTTGAAGCGGTGGATTTCGTCGATGAACACGATGGTGCCCCGACCATCCTTACGATGGTAATAGTCCGCATCTTTCATCATCGCCTTCACTTCCGTAATCGAAGCCAGTACGGCAGAAAACTGCACAAAGGGCTGATCTGCCTTTTCTTTGATGATGCGGGCGATGGTGGTCTTCCCCGTACCGGGAGGGCCCCAAAGGATAAAGGATTGGTAGCGTCCGCTTTCTATCATCTGCCGCAGCAGGGAATCCGGATTGATCAGCTTGGGTTGCCCCAAAATTTCGTCCAAAGATTGAGGGCGCAACTTCTCAGCCAGAGGAACGTTACGCTCTTGACTCTCTTCGCTTTCAAATAAATCGGTCTGTTTTCCTCTCATGAATCTATCACCCTCCCCCTTAGGTGTGCTGCCTGATCAAGGCTATGGGATCCACCTCACGCAGCTTGCGCAGCGGCAACAACACACTCAAGAAAGTGAGCGCATAGGAGGCCAGCACCACGACGATATAATCCTGCCACATGACTTTCACGGGCAAGATGGTAAAATCCTCACCTGTGGTGAGTTTGACGAAGCCATACCTGCTCTGCAACCAAAGCAGCAAGCTGGCAAGAAAGAGACCCAGCAGAATACCGAAGCTGCTCAAAAACAGCGATTGCCTCAGGAACAAGCTGCTCAAATCCTTATCCCTGAAACCGATAGCCTTGAGCAAGCCCAGCTCCTTCTTCTTCTGCGCAATACTCTTGAGCATATTGCCCGTAAGATTGAACGATGCAATCACATACATCAGCAACATGATGGTAAACATCAGCATCTTTTCAAAGCGGATGGCGCTGTGGAGGCTGGCGTCAAACTTGCTCCAGGGCTCTACCCTGAATTTCGGAAACTTCCTTTGCAGCGTCCTACTTAGAGCCTCACTCTGAGCAAAATCACCCGCCCGCAAATCCAGTTGATCCACAGTAGATTTGCCACTGAAAAACATGGCATTTCCCAGGCTCACATAGGCGTAACTCTGCTGATATTCCGGCATTGCGGATTCAAAGACGCCCATTACCTTGAAGCTCTTCACTCTGGGGATCATGCCAAAAGCGGTAGGGATATTGAAGCGAGGAGAGATAAGCTGGATTTCATCGCCCAAATAGAGCCCCAGTCCACCGGCCAAACCAGCCGCCAAGATGATGCCGTCTGCATCCAAAGCTTCCTGAGTAGCCACGCCGGCAATCATACCTTGACGCAGCCCCATCCCATTGTCGCTCAAAGGGTTCAAAGCCATGGAAACCCGCTTGTGGTTGTCCATATCGATGCCAAAACAAAGGGTGGGCAAGACCACGGTTCCCTTCTTGGCTAAAAGCTCGTTGCGAACCACCGCCGAAGCGGCAACACCAGAGCTGTTCAAGACCTCGATCAGGCTGTCCGGATTGCTGATCCCACCTGAATCTTTGCTGCGCATGCGAATCTGGCTCATGGTGCCGGAAATGCGCAAGCCTATATCATCTTTAAAGCCATTCATCACGCTGCTCACACAAAGAAGTGCGAGCACACCGAGGGTAATGCCCGCAAGCGTGAGATAGTGGTTTTTGCTCACGATGTGCGCATTGCGGCCACGCAGATACCTGCCGGCTAACCAAGATATGGCTCGATTTGCTGTTTTACTCATGGGGAGCATGATAATTTGCACTGCACAGTTTAGTCAATAGTTTGTTTGGTTACTGGATGGTTATCTGCATCAGTTTGATGATAACATGCTATATATCAAGATGATAGCAGGATTCGCTTACTTGGTCGCCTCGGATAACGCCATACTGCGGCGCCTCGGCGAGCGCCCGTACTTGGTCGGTGGGACTGACGTCGGTACCTTCGATGCACGGCGAGCGATCCTACCTCTTCCTTGCTTAGCCGCCCGGTGATTACTCGGAGCCTCTCGGGAAAAACCCGAGTATCGCCACGGCATCTCCCTGCGGGTAAGCAAGGAAGAAGCAGGTGGCGAAGCTGTCACAAACAGGAATTCAGTGAAGGAAAAATCGCACCTCATCCGGACAGGAAAAAAGCTGAAAATAAGGCCAGATCTCTCACTTTCTCCAGAGCGCAAAAAGCCGGCTCACTCTGGAGCCGGCTTTGATGACAGTCTATCATGCCAACTATAGCGGCCATAACGACCTGCTAAAGCTGGCGCTTACCTATTGCATTAGGATCATCTTGGTTGATTTTTGATAGCCAGGTGCGACCATCTTCAGCATATAGACGCCGCTGGCGATAGAGCGTCCACGATCATCCTTGGCATTGAAGACCAGTTTGTAGTGGCCGGTTGCCTGTACTTCGTCCACCAAGGAGCGCACCAATTGGCCTTTGATGTTATACACCTCCAA
>JAKQWO010000021.1 GCA_029561955.1 Candidatus Cloacimonadota bacterium | reverse complement strand
TCTACACGATCCCACTTGCCCCGCCCTTGCTTACCCGCCCGGTGATACCGTGGCGATACTCGGGTTTTTCCCGAGTGGCATCGAGTAATCACCGGGAGGCTAAGCAAGGAAGAGGTAGCTGGCTCATCCCGAACCGCCTCTGTAGGGTCGGTCGCCGGACCGACCAGAATGTACGGTCGCTCGCAGAACCGCCACCAGTACAGTCTCTCATGTACGGGCGGTCGCTGAACCGCCGGCTACCAATGTCGCTACGACTAACGACTATACCCGCCCTCGCCACTCTTCAATGCCCTAACTAAAAATACTGCTTGACGGAAATCCGCTCAACCATGCCTATCACCCAACCATATCTTGGTGGGTGTCGCGGGGCTTTTCTTTCCCGGCGCTGAAACTCTCACCTCAATAACAAGGAGTAGTCATGCCAAATATCATAAGACGCATGGGTGCGGAATTCTTAGGGACTTTCTGGCTCATCATGGGCGGATGCGGATCTGCCATTTTAGCCGGCGATCAGATCGGCAAGGTGGGGATTTCGTTAGCCAGTGGTTTCGCCGTGCTAACCATGATCTATGCCTTCGGCCACATCTCAGGCGCACACCTCAATCCTGCAGTTTCATTAGGGCTTTGGGCGGGTAAACGCTTTCCTGCCCGCGACCTGTTACCCTACATCGTTGCTCAGGTGCTGGGCGGATTGTTGGCAGGTGGGTTCATTTACCTCATCGCTACAGGCAAGGCTGATTTTAACATCGGCAATTTCTCTGCCAATGGCGTGGGTAGTTACTCGCCGGGAAAATACCGTGTTCTTCCCGGACTGCTCTGCGAAGTCGTGCTGACGGGCATGTTCCTGTTGGTGGTCATGGGCGCCACAGACAAGAAGGCACCCGCCGGATTCGCTCCCATCGCCATCGGATTGGCTCTCACCCTCAGCAACTTGGTCTGCATGCCAGTCACCAACACCTCCCTCAACCCGGCACGCAGCACCGCTGTCGCTTTCTTCGCTGGTGGTGCCTACGTCAGACAGCTCTGGATGTTTTGGGTGTTTCCCATCATTGGTGCACTGGGCGGTGGCTTCATCTATCGGCTGCTTTCGCCCGAAGAACAGGAGCAGCATACTAAACCACAGGCTTTTCAACAAACAATGTCAGGCTAACATTTCCGGGTGAGTCTATACCATGTGGGCGGTGCGTTAAAAGACAGGATACAAACCAGCCCTCGCTACTTTTCCCAGCCTGCACAAAAATACTTCTTGACAGATAATTGCTTATCCACGCATTATCGCCCCATCATATTTTGGTGGGCGTTGGGAGTCTTTTTTAGCTCCAGCGCCGAAACTCACACCTAAATAACAAGGAGTAGTCATGCCAAGTATCGCAAAACGCATGGGTGCCGAATTTTTCGGAACTTTCGGGCTCGTATTGGGCGGATGCGGAGCCGCCATCTTAGCCGGCGGTCAGATCGGCTGGGCGGGCATATCGCTCGCTTTTGGTCTTACGGTGCTCACAATGGCTTATGCCGTCGGGCACATCTCAGGCGGGCACTTCAATCCCGCAGTTTCATTGGGGCTTTGGGCGGGTAAACGCTTCCCAGCCCGTGATCTGCTGCCTTACATCATTGCCCAAGTGGTGGGTGGATTGTTGGCAGGTTTGGTCATTTACATCATTACCATCGGCAAATCCGATTTTAGCATCGGCAATTTCGCCGCCAATGGCGTGGGCAGTTACTCACCAGGGAAATTCCGTGTTATACCCGGATTGATCTGCGAAGTCGTGATGACGGGCATGTTCCTATTGGTGATCATGGGCGCTACAGACAAGAAGGCTCCGGCTGGATTTGCACCCATTGCCATCGGACTGGCGCTGACGCTCATCCATTTGGTCAGCATCCCGGTTACCAACACCTCCGTCAACCCGGCACGTAGCACCGCTGTCGCTTTCTTTGCCGGTGGCGCCTACGTCAGCCAGCTCTGGATGTTTTGGGTCTGTCCCATAATCGGTGGAATTGGAGGCGGCTTAATCTACCGGCTGCTCTCACCCGAAGAGAAGTAAGAGCATCCTGATTTATCGGTTTTTGGCAGAGTCTCCGCCGGAGGCTCTGATGGGGGTGTTTGTGCTTCAATACCTGAGAGTAAGTAACGAGGAGGTAACATGCTTTACTATCTGCTCAAGGTGCTCATTTCGGCGGGACTGATCGTGTTGGTAAGCGAAATCTCCAAGCGTAACAGCTTGGCCGGGGCGATCCTTGCTTCCGTGCCTCTGGTTTCTTTTCTGGCCATCCTGTGGATGTATTTGGAGACCAAAGATACAAAACAGATCGCAGCGCTGTCTACGGATATATTTTGGTTGGTGTTGCCATCCCTGCTGTTCTTCGTGCTCTTTCCCCTGTTGCTGAAGCGCAACCTCAATTTCTACCTGGCTTTTGGGCTATCCACAGCTCTCATGGTGGGCTGCTATTTTTTCACCACCTGGCTGCTCAAGCTGCTGAGGTGAGGTCATGCACAGCGAACTGAAGAACTACCTTTTGAGCCGGGGCAAAGCACCGCTGGACTATGTGTTGGGAAAGTTTGAGGATCACGAGATCGTGCTGCTGGCTTAGATACACTGTTGGATAAAGCTATACTTGAGGGCAAAAAAGTGAAGCCTGCAGACAACGCGGTCCGCAAGCTTCTTTTATGAGAGAGTTGGAGAGAGCTATTTCATCATGATCATTTTGCGAGTTGATGAGTATTTTCCGCTTTTCATCCTGTAATAATAGATGCCGCTGCCAACGCCGTTTCCGTTGTCATCAGTGCCGTTCCAAATCAGGTGATGGTTGCCGGCGGGCATTTGCTCGTTGAGTAGTTCGCGCACTTTCTGTCCTCTTTGGTTGAAGATGGTCAGGGATACTTGAGCTTTCTCTTCGAGGCTAAAGCTGATGGTGGTTGTGGGGTTGAAGGGGTTGGGATAGTTGCCGTTGAGGGCGGTATCGAATACGGGCAACACGGGGTCATCTTCGTTTGTGGATTGGTAGGTGTTTCCGGCGCGGTTGTAAGTTCCCATATAGCAAGGCCATTCATAGCTTTGTGTTGGGCGCTTGATGTCGATCACGGTAAAGCCGCGGTCGGTGGGAATCACGATATCAAAGTCGTTGTCAAAATCAATATCTGCCAGAGCGGCGCTCACCTTAAGGTTTCCACCGATGTTGATGGGGAAGTTGGGGGATTCGGTGCCGTCAGCTCTTACGCTGTGCAGAAAACCGTTTGTGTCACCAAAGATCACGCCGGCATAGTTATCACCGTCAAATCTGGCCACCACGGGACTGCTTTCCACGGAGCAGTTTGTGCTTACGGGTGTGTTTGGCATATCGGTTCCATCGGGATTGAGGAAGTAGACCGTGCCGGAATTGCTGACCACCACGATCTTTTTGCTGCCGCTGTTGTCGACATCTGCCAGGACGGCTCCGCCTCTGATCGCACCATCCACAGACTTGCTAAAGTGCAGGCTGCCATCGTGGTTGTAGGCAAGCACCTTGCCGGCTGAGGAGGTGGTAACAATGATTTCCGGGAAGAGGTCGCCATCCAGATTTGCGATGGTGATGGGGTTTTGTGTCCCGCCGTCCATGGTTACTGGGAAGCCGCTGATGTTTTGTCCGGTTTGGCTGTCGATTGCATGCAACTGTCCACCGAGGTTGGCCACGATGATTTCGCTGTGGCCATCGTTGTTGAGGTCAGCAATAGCTGGAGGTGCCAAGATTGCTCCGCCCACGCTTGCCGGGAAGTTTGGCCAGGGGTTGCCTTGGATATCCAGAACGACGATATTTCCGTTTTGGGTGGCGCAGATGATTTGAGAGTTGGTATCTTGGTTCAGGGATGCGATCACGGGGCCGTTGCGCAAGGAGCCGCCTGCGGGCACAGTAAATTTGATCTGTCCATTGGCATCAAAGAAAGCGATGTTATGGTTTTGCAAGCAAGCGGCAAAGCCCTTTTGGCCGTTGTTTCCATATTGGGTCATGGCGAGTGAGCCCATCACGTTTGCGCCCAAATTCAAGGGGAAGCCGGAGACCTGGGTTCTGCCATCTTTCTTGAGCACGAGGACGTTTCCTTGGTGATCGGCGAGGATCATTTCAGGTTCGGGATCGTTGTCCATATTCCAGATGATGGGGCTGGAATTTGAGGCACCACCTGTGATAGCAGGCCAACCGGCTTGATGGTTGGAAAGGCTCACGGTGAAGGGGATGGTCTTTATGTAGGGGTAATCTGAGTCTTGGTTTGCGCTCAGGTTGAGTTCAAAGGGAATAGGCTCTGAGGGTAAGTTTGCTGCGGCTTGGAAGATGAAAGGGGTGGAGTTGTTCAAAAGGGATGAGCCGGCAGTGAGCGTGCCAAAAGTGGCATCCGCTTCGATGATGTTGATGCCTTGATAGTTTGTCGACAGGGTAGCTGTGAGGTTTTCAGCCGTCCGCCAGGCAAGTCCGGTCATGGGATTCATGTAGTTGTTCAAAGACACTTTCAAGCGGACTTTATCACCGGGGTTGGGCACTCCGTCTCCATCGCCTTCATACTCTTCTACAATGGTCTCTTCAATGGTGATGAGAGGTATCTTATCATACATGAGGGCGGTATAAGAATTGACCCTTCCGGCGCCGAGCAAGTCCACATAGGAGGGGTTTTTGTCGTAGATATAATCCGAGGTGTTCATCAGGCGTTGCATGAGCTGCATGGGTGTGAGGTCTGGATTCATGGATTTCACCAAAGCTGCTACTCCCGCCACGTTGGGAGAGGCCATGGATGTTCCGCTCAGGGAATCATAGCCGTTGTTGCTGATGATGGGGGCGAGGATGCCTTCGCCCGGGGCGCAGATGTCTATGGGTTCGCCATAATCCGAGAAGCTGGATTTGACATCGCCTTGTCCGGTGGAAGCCACGCACAATGCTTGGAGACAGTCTGCGGGATAGTCATGATAGCTGTTGTTGTGTTCTATGTTATCATTTCCGGCAGCAGTCACCACCAGTGAACCCAATGCTGTAGCGTAGTTTACGATGCTATTGGGATAGGCTCCCGCACCGGGGCCGCCCCAACTGGCATTGATGACGTCTGCTCCGATTTCGGCAGAGTATTTGATCTGGTCATATCCGTATGAAATGCCTTGTGAAGGTGAGTTTGAGGGAGCGCCTTTGCAACTGATGATCGAAACGATGGGGCAGGTGCCCACCACTCCGATTTCGTTGTCTCCGACTGCGCCGGCGCAACCGGCAACGTGTGTGCCGTGATTGTTGCTGACAAAGTTTTGGATGGGGTTGTTGTCATTGTCATAAAAGTCCCAGCCGACGAGGTCGTCTCTCTTGCCTCCACCTTCACCGGCGTCCAGATTGTCTCCACCGGTGATGGTGCCCGCATCCCAGTTGATGCTCATTCCGGGTGCTTCAGCGGGGTTGATCCAGATATTTGAACGCAGGTCAGGATGGTTCCATTTCACGCCGGAGTCTGTGATCGAGACCTTGACATCGTAAGAACCCAGGGTGTAGTCCCAAGCTTCAAAGCTGTTGATGCGGGGATGGACATACTGCTGCTGAAGCATGGGGTCATTGGGCGTGTATTTGCTTCTGTTGATGCCTTCCAGCTCGGCAAAGATGACGTTTTTGTCCTTGCTCAAAGCCTCTACTGCGGCGTCAATATTGTCATCATTCTCAAGCATAACTCTGTAGAGATTCTGCAGATACACTCCATTTTCGTTCCAGGTGGGAACTTTCACGTAGGGGTGCATTTGCTTCAGCTCCACGATTTGATATTTGATGGCGAGCTCGTCAAAGCTCTTCATGCCCGTGAGCACCACACCATCACGCATGGTGTATTCTATGGTTCCAGTGTCATTTCCGATAGCCTCTTTGGTGAAGGCAGTTATTATCGTCTTTGATTGGAAGTAGTATGGATCAAACTTAAGTGCAAACACTGCGCTTAGAGCCATGATCAGACAGCCTATCAAGATCAGCTTTCTCATAATTACCTCATTTGATTGTTTAATACTGTGTTTCTCGGAGCAATATCATAGAGAGGGCAAATCAGTCAACACTTTTTACAGGGGAGCGTGATACTAATACAAGACAAGTTGCTCTCTTTCATGAAGATCACCTTTTATAAGTTCTTTTAAAACCTGGTGTTCTTCTGCCTTTAGCTCGGGATCAATTGCGATGATTTTAAAGGCGTCAAGTTTGGCTTTCTTCAGGATGGGTTGGTCGGTAATGAGATTGGCAAAACGGAAGGCAGGCAGTCCGGCTTGCTCTGTGCCGAAGAATTCGCCCGGGCCACGTAGTTCCAGATCCTTTTCAGCGATGACAAAGCCATCCGTGCTGCTCACCATGGTGTGCAACCTCTGCGCTGCGATCTTGGAGATGGGCTGATGCTCGATCAGGTAGCAATAGGCCTGATGAGCTCCACGTCCCACTCTGCCCCTGAGCTGATGCAACTGAGCGAGGCCAAAGCGCTCTGCATGCTCGATCACCATCACCGTAGCGTTGGGCACATCCACGCCCACTTCGATCACCGTGGTGCTCACCAACAGGTCGATCTCGCCTTGTTTGAAGCGCCTCATGATCTCGTCCTTCTCTGCCGCAGGCATGCGTCCGTGGATGAGCTCACATTTGAACTCCCTAAACACCTGCGTGCTAAGGTGTTCGTGCAACCTCTGCGCATCCAGAAGGTCTACTTTGTCACTTTCCTCCACCAAAGGACACACCACATAGGCTTGTCTCTTCTGCTGCAACTGGTTACGCACATCTTCCCACACCAGATCAATCTTACGGTTACTCCGCACTAAGGTGAGCACTGCCTTGCGCGTGGGCGGAAGTTCGTCTATGATGCTCACCTCCAAGTCTCCATACACGGTCATTGACAGGGAGCGGGGGATGGGCGTGGCGGAGAGGTAGAGGATGTCCGGATGCTTGTCCTTCTTGGCGAGGTTGGCTCTTTGTTGAACGCCAAAGCGATGCTGCTCATCCACCGCCACAAAGCCCAAGGAGTGGTATTTGACCTTAGCTTGGATGAGTGCGTGCGTGCCGATGATGAGCTGAGAATGCCCGCTGGCGATGTCTTCCAAATCTTGCGCCTTGCCTTTGTAGCTACCGCCTTTGAGCAGGCAGACCTTAATCTCCATGCCATCCAACAGCTTGGTTATTGTGGCATAATGCTGCTCCGCCAGGATTTCCGTAGGTGCCATCAAAGCAGCCTGGAAGCCGTTTTCCACCGCCAAGAGCATGGCAAAAAGCGTCACTACCGTCTTGCCGGAACCTACATCGCCCTGCACCAAGCGCGTCATCTGCTTTTCGGAACACATATCTGCGAAGATTTCGGTGATTACCCTCGCCTGCGCAGCGGTGAGCGTAAAGGGAAGCTTGTGTTTCAAAGCGGTGGTATGCTGCTTTTTATTGATGAACTGGATGCCCTGCACCTGGGTCTTGTGGTAGTATTTATGCCGCGCCCAGAGCAGTTGGATGAAGAAAAATTCCTCATAGGCAAAGCGCTGCTTGGCTTGGTTGATCAAGTCTGGATCGAGGCCGAAGTGCATCAGTTGCAACGCCGTCTTTCTATCTCTAAAGCCATGTTTCTCAATCAGTTTGGGCGGCAGGTTTTCCTGGATGTGTTGCGCATAGCCCTCGAAAGCATTATAGACGAGGTTGCGCATCTGTTTCTGGGTGAGATTTGCCGTGAGGGGATAGAGGGGCAAGCGGTTGCGTGCCTTCCAGAAATCCGTGTCCTCCTCATCGCTGATCAGCTCAATCTCCGGATGCAGCATCTGCAATTGGCGGTTGAATTCGTTGACCACGCCGTTGACCCAGATGCTTTGCCCCGGCTTTAGCACCTTTTCATACCAGGCAGGGAAGTGGAACCAAGTGCAGACCAAGGTGTTAAACCCGTCATTGAGCCCTACATTGACCATCTTCTTGCCGCCTTTGGTGGGGCGGCTATCCACCCAGGAGATATTGGCGGAAAAGGCCAGATGATCACCCGGTTGAACCTCATGCAGAGCGGGGTTTATCTCCCGGCTGATGTAGTCTCTGGGGAGGTGTTCCATCAGGTCGATCACCCGTTTTATCCCCAATTTGGCGAGCATACGTGCTCTCGCTTCCCCAACTCCTTTGAGGAACTTCACCGGTGTGCTGGTGTCTTTGCTGTATCCCGTCTTGATTTTCTCCATGGGCGCACGGTATTTAAGATGCTGATATTTGTCAAGAAAGACCCTCAGTTTCTGAGTGGGTTCACTTTTTCCTTGCCATTTGGCCTGTTCTCGGTTAGTTTATCATCACAAATATAGCATCTATGCAGGAAAGCTGTTTCTGCGTTGTATATCTATTGAAAGATGAAATCAACTTATACACTAAGGAGTTAACACTATGAATTTCAGCAAACGTCTTATCCCGCTTATGCTGATGGTACTGCTTTTTTCCTGTGCCAGTGCGGCGGATAAAACCCTACAAAAGCCTACGGATCTGCACAAAAGCCCCAGCTCTCAGATGATCAAGCCTGCGCAAAACCCCGTTGTGGAGGTGGTTAGAGCTGTCCGTGAAGCTGTCGTGCAGATCAAGGTGGAAGCCAAGATCACCGTAAGAAGTCCGATGAACCAGTTTTTTGACGATCCTTTTTTCCGCTACTTTTTCCCGGAGCAACCCCGCACGCAGCAGCGGCCTGTAACTTCCATGGGAAGCGGCTTTATATATGATTTTAACCCTCAAACCTATGAGGCCTATATCATGACCAACAACCACGTGGTGGAGCAGGGCAAATCCGGCACCATCACGGTCACTTTGGCGGATAAGATCAGCTACACAGCGGAAGTGGTGGGCTTGGACCCCAATACAGATGTCGCTGTGATCAAGATCAAGGTCAAGTCTGAAGACGAGATCACGGTCGCTCCTCTGGGCAATTCCAGCGATCTGGAGATCGGAGAATGGGCGATCGCCATCGGCAATCCCTTTGGAGACGTCGGTTTAGACCGCACCGTGACCTTGGGTGTGATCTCGGCTGTGGGTCGCTCCAACCTCAATTTCGGTGCCGGCTCACCCATCTATCAAGACTATATTCAGACCGATGCCGCCATCAATCCAGGCAACAGCGGTGGCCCTCTGCTCAATATCGACGGTGAAGTGATAGGCATCAACGCCGCCATCACCAGCACCAGCGGCGGAAATATCGGTATCGGCTTTGCTATCCCTATCAACCTGGCTAAGCGTGTGGTAGACGATCTGGTCGCCACCGGCAAGGTCACGCGAGCCTACTTGGGCATTTCGCCTCAGGAGATCACTGCCGACCTGATGGAAGCCTTTGATCTCAGAGAGATTAGCGGTGTCTTGGTAGCCAAGGTGGAAGAGGATTCACCCGCTGCCAGAGGTGGAATTCAGACTGGAGACGTGATCGTGGAATTCAATGGCGAAAAGGTACCCAATGTGGCTAAATTCCGCATCGCTGTCGCAACCTCCAAAGCCGGAACCATCGTTCCCGTGCGGCTGATCAGAGACCAGCGAGAGATGGATCTCAGCATCGAGCTGGACTATTATCCGGAAGATAAAGTCGCAGCCGAAGAGAAGAAAGACGAGATCAAGCTCAGCCATGGTATCACCGTGGATGACGTTTCGAGCGATGCCGCCAAGAGACTCAATATCAAAGAAACCGAAGGCATAGTGATCACCAAGATCGAAGCCGGTTCCGCCGCTGCCAAAGCAGGACTGATGGTGGGTCAAGTGATCCTCAGAATCAACAACCTCCCGGTGAATACGCCAGAGGAATTCCGCCTCACTTTGGATGGCCAGATCGACGCCATGAGCAAGGCTGATCGCAGCACCATCACCCTGTATATCAAAGACCGCAACAACAACTATCAGTATGTGGTTTTGCGTTTTGACAGCCCCAAAGAAGAAGAGTAGTTTTAGTCGCTGAATTTAAAGCAGATAAAGGGAAGGCCGTAGTCTTTACAAGCGCTACGGCCTTTTTCGTTGATGAGGATGAAGGGGGGAAGATTTGTTTAATTCATTTGATTTAAAAACTTTTAACCAGACCCACTGATTGCCTCGGGCTAATCCAACCGCTTCATCTGAGGGAAGAGGATCACCTCTTTGATCGAATCGTTTTCGCTGAGCAGCATCACCAGCCTGTCTATGCCTATCCCCAAGCCTCCCATAGGCGGCATGCCATACTCCAGAGCCTCCAAAAAATCCTCGTCCACCGGTGTGGCTTCCAAATCTCCTTTGGCTTTGAGGGCGGCCTGCGCTTCAAAGCGCTCTCTTTGATCGATCGGATCGTTGAGCTCGCTGAAGGCATTGGCAAATTCACCGCCGGCGATAAAGAGCTCAAAACGGTCTGCCAACATCGGATTATCCGGCTTTGCCTTAGCCAGCGGTGAGATTTCTTTGGGGTAATCTACCACAAAGATAGGCTCCACCAAGTTCTCTTCCACATAGGTATCAAAGAGCAGGGCGATCAGCTTGCCAACCTGCGCATCCATCGGTATCTCCAAGCCCTTTTCTTTGCAGAAAGCCAGAGCCTTTTCATAATCCATATCCGAGAGATCAATGCCCGCATAACGCTTGACAAGGTCTGTCATGGAAGCTCTTTCAAAGGGCTTGTCCAGATGGATTTCATAGCCACGGAAGTGGAAGCAGGTTTGCCCCAAAACATCCTCCGCCAAGTGGTGGAAGAGCCCTTCGGTGAGGTTCATCATCCCTTCCAGATCGCTATAGGCCTGATACACTTCCAGCATGGTAAATTCTGGATTGTGAGTGCGATCCATGCCTTCGTTTCGGAAGTTTCTGCCCAGCTCATACACGCGCTCAAATCCACCCACGATCAGCCGTTTGAGATACAGCTCCAAGGCGATTCTGAGGTAGAGATCGATGTCCAAGGTGTTGTGATGCGTGATGAAGGGCCTCGCATTTGCGCCTCCATAAAGCGGCTGCAAAATAGGCGTTTCCACCTCGATAAATCCACGCTCATCCAGAAACTTACGCACCGCGGTCACGATCTTACTGCGCTTGATAAACACTTCGCGGTGGTTGGGATTGAGCAGCAGATCCAGATAGCGTTTGCGATACCTCAGCTCGATATCGGCAAATTCATCATAGCGGATCACGTTGCCCTTTTCGTCTATCTTTTCTTTGACAGCAGGTAAGGGGCGGATGTTTTTGCTCAGCATCGTCACTTCACGGGCTTTGATGCTGTATTCACCGCTATTGGTGTGAAACATGCTGCCCCTTATCTGGATAAAATCCCCCGGATCACAAAGCTTGAAGACTTCATAGTTGTCATCACCCACGAGATCGCGTTGCACGTAGATTTGCACCTTGCCACTATCGTCTTCAATATTGCCAAAACCCAGTTTACCCTGACGTCGCATAGCGACCAGACGTCCGGCCAAAGTGACCTCCGTCCCTTCACTTATTAGAGCGTCCTTATCTTCGATCACCGCGCCGATTTTATGGCTGCGGCTGGAACGAACCGGATAGGGATCCACTCCCATTTCACGCAGCCGCGCCAACTTTTGCAAGCGCAGTTGGATAAACTGATTTGGCTTTTGCATCTGGGTTTATTTATAGATTCTTGAAAGGATTATCGTCTACAACAGTTACCTTTTGATTTGCATAGCGACGCCACTCTTCATCCTGACGTTGGCGTCCACCACGGCGAGGCGGCCTGGAATCACGGTCACGGTCACGCTCACGATGTTGACTATCTTCTCTTGCCTGAGCTTCTGCCAATTCTTCGGGAGTGCGGTCTGTATAATCCAAAGTGATGCGATGGCTGTCCTTATCGATAGCGGTCACCATCAATTCGACAGTTTCGCCACTCTGGAATTCATGGCCTTTGCGCACTCTGGAGCGAGGCAGGAGACCGGTGAGACCTTCGCTAATGGTCACGAACACACCGAAGTTGGTCGTGTTTTCCACCACGCCTTCAAAAGGCTCATTGAGGTTGATCTTCTCGTCGATAATGTCCCATGGGTCTTCTTGCAGAGCCTTTAGGGAGAGAGAGATCTTTTGAGTGTCGGGGTCGATACGCAGGATCTGCACCTGCACATAATCGCCTTCTTTCACCACGTCCCTGGGATGGCTGACGTTACGGGTACGGCTCATTTCGGAGATGGGGATCAGGCCTTCCACGCCGGGTTTAAGCTCGGCAAAGGCACCAAAATTGTGCAATCTGAGAATGCGACAATTCACGACGTCACCCTCTTTCAAATCCTTCATGGCCGCTTCGAAGGGATTGTCCATCAATGCTTTCATGGATAGGGCGATTCTGTCGTTTTTGATATCCAATATCTTCATATCAACTTCTTGTCCCACCTTCAGGATGTCCTGAGGTTTGACCACATGTTGCCATGACATCTCGGATACATGCATCAGGCCTTCCACACCGCCAATGTCCATAAAAGCACCAAAATTGGTCATGCGCATTACTTTGCCCTTGACCTCGGAACCAACGCTGAGATTGGCCAGCGCTGCTTCACGTTTCTCTTTGGCTTCAGCTTCTTCAATCTGACGGTGGGAAACCACGACGCGACGGCAGTTTTCAGAGCATTCGATCACGATAAAATCCATTGTCTTGCCGATATAGCCAACATGCTCGCCCGATGGACGCAAGGCTATCTGACTGGCTGGACAGAAGGCTCTGGCTCCCAAAATGTCTACATTGAAGCCTCCCTTGGTGAGGGAGTAGATCTTCCCAGCGACGGGGATCTGCCTCTGATAGGCATCCAGGATGGGCTGCTTGTCCACATATTGTTTGGTAAGGCTCTTGCCCACAACGAAGCCTTCAGGGTTCTCATCCACGATGTAACCTCTGAGAATATCGCCCACGCTGAGGTTGAGCTTTCCATCTTCATCGGCATATTCGCCGATATTGGCAAATGCATCAAACTTGCCACCGAGGTTCACGATGATGTGTTTATCATCGATCGCCACGATAGGGGATTCGACAACATCGCCTTTTTTGATTCCCGCAGTGTCTTCAAAGGACTCTTCGATCATGCGAAGATATTCATCCTTCAATTCGTCCACTGTCGGTTTGGTTTCACGCACCTTGTCTGACATAAGTTAACTCCTAACGACTATTAAAAGAAAGTACCACGATTTTAAAGGCGCTGTTTTTGTAAAGGAATAAATTTAGAAAGTCTCAGATTCTTGCTCGCTGCGAGCTGATATTTGTCAGCATTCTCTTGCCAGCTTGGTACTTTCGTGGACGTTTGTGTTAATTGGCTAAATATAAAACCCGCACATCCCAAGAGGACATGCGGGCTGCCTTAATTTCTGAGAGGAGAGACTAAGGTTTTTTTGTGGTTTTAGGACTGTCAGTTATTCGAGGGTTCTTTGCTGGTAACTCGCCCAGCATCACCTTGTAACTACCGGCTCCACGACCGGTATCACTGGTAACCCTGAAGAAGCGCATGGCTGATGTTATGGGCAGAGTAACACTGTTGGTATTGACTGTGGTTACGGGATCGGAGCCAAAGTTATAGGGGTCTTCCGAGGTATAGACTTTATAACTATTGGCATTGGGAACCGCATCCCACTCCAATTCAACGTTGGCACCAGAGACAGTCACCTGCACCACAGGTGCCGCCGGGGGGGCTGCGGTATCCAGAAACTCCAGTTGGATGGTATTTCTATCCGATGCCCCTTCAATGGCTTCAGGCGGATTGTTGGGATCCATATTGCCTTCACCGAACAAATCAAACCAAAAAAGGGCCCTTTGAGGTCCTCCAATGGAGTAGGTTGCCCAAGTTAAATTAGGATCCGAACCGGGTGTGTTTTCATGGACGGCCAACAACAAGTTGTCAGTATTGTTGTAGTCAAAGGGTGTGTCCAGAGTGATTTCCATCCACTGTCCGTTAGGAACGAAGTAATCAAGAACGCTGCCAGAGAACACTAACTCGAGGTTGGCTACCGGCTCCCAGTCAGCTTCAGATGAAAGTGAACTGCGGCTGACGTGGCCCATGTAAATGTCCCACTCATGGCTGTTTTCCAAGCTATTACCCGGGGCAAACTGACTATACATTTGATAGAAGCTGATCTTTGTGATCGGGCCCTGGTAGTTGATCTCAGGCTGAGTGTAGATCTGTTGGGTGTAGCTGTAGTCAAAAGTTGTAAAAATCGGCGAGCCAAACGTGAAAAGATTCGGATTCAACGTACCTACGGTAACTGTGACAGCGTTGAGCCCAAAGATGAGCCCCAGTGCAGTCACTACGACTAAGGATGTTAACTGTTTCATATTTTACTCCATGATTTGTTTTCGACACCGCTCTTTCATCGCAAAGCTGGTCTTTTGCCAAACAAAGGTGAGTTCCAGGCCTCAGCTCCATCACCTATAGTGAGGGTAACCGCATCGCTCACGCCGAAGATGCTCAGCACCAGAGCCAGCAATGCAATGAAAAGTATGTGTCTTTCCGTGATATCTACCTCCTTGCAAGTAGATAGCTGCGGTTGCTGTTAACGGGTGAATAGGCTTTGACCATTGCAGTGCCAGAAACTGAGAGGCAAAGCCCGGTTTGCTCTACGACGTTGGAATTGTTCTTTCCACGCAGGTGGGGAAATATGGCTCTGCTGGGTACATACACCGACCCTAAGTAATAATGTGCGACGATTATTATTATACAAAGTGTATACACTCATCCGGCTTCTCTCCTTGTGTACGTGGGGGGATACAAGCGGTAATATTGCCATAAGCGGCGCAGGGGGCGAAAAGCGTAGACACGAATCCCTCCTGAGTTCCAAGCCCTTGTTTTTCACTTCTGGCTGGCTTGAGTTCCCGAAAATCATCGTGCCTCCCTGACTACAGACGGCATGTTTACCAATCTTAAATGGGGGTAACGGGGGTGAAAATTGATAACGCTTCACGGCAGCACCTATTTCAGCAGAACCAGCTTGCGGGTTTTGCTGTAGTTGCTGGTTTCCAGGCGGTAGTAGTAGATACCGGAGGCAAGCCTGCGGTTGCGGCTATCGGTTCCGTTCCAGACCACCTTGTGGCTGCCGGCACTGAGGGCCTCATCCACCAGGCTGCGCACCAGTTGTCCTTTGATGTTGTAGACCATCAGCTTCACTGGTCCGGATTTGGCCAAGTCAAAGCTGATGGTGGTTGTAGGGTTGAAGGGATTGGGGTAGTTTTGAGCCAGTTTGGTGACCAGGCCGGGCGTCTGCTCAGCTTCACCGGGGTAATAGGGGAAGGAGAATGCCACCAGGTTACTGGGTTCACCTTCCCCGTCCTGATACCTGGCGACTACGTAGTATTTGTATTCGCCGACCATCCCCAGATCAATCTGGTCTTCAAAGCTGAGGGTCTGGCTGTCAAGCTCCTGATACCTGACCAATGTCCCGGTATTGAAGCTTTTATACAGGTAATAGCCCATCACCGGGTAGACTGGACCGTAAGGTTCACTCCACACCAGGGACACGATTCCGGTATCGTTGTCCACGCTAAAGTTCAACTGAGCAGGAGGCGGCAGGCTGATCAGGGTGAAGTCCAGTTCATATGCTGGTGTCGCGGGCGAGACGCCGATATTATTTACAATGGCTGACTGGTGATAGGCCAGTGAGGCTGTAATGTTGTGCGTTCCATTGGGCAGATACAGCGTGTAGTGCCCGGTTTCATCCGCGTTGGTAGAGTAGAAGGTGTGGGTGCGGATGTTTGCTTTGCTGAGGTCGACGTCGGAAGTGGAATACACCGTTCCGGTGATGTAGCCGGTCTTCTGGTCTACACCGCTGAGCTCAAAGTTGTCGATAAACCAGCCGATGGATTGGTTGCTTTCATCAGCACCGAGGCGGAATCTGAATCTCACCATCTGGTTTGCATATTGGCTGAGGTCACAGACCACCTGTTGCCAGACGCTGAGGAAGCCGGAAAAGCCGGCTTGTCCTTCTAAACCCACCAAGCTATCGTGTGTATAGCCTCCATTGGGCGTGAGCACTGTCCAGGTATTTCCCTGATCGGTTGAGATGGCGATATTGCCACCGTCACGGTTGTTTTCAAAGCCATAGCGGTGCATGAACTTGAGCTCCGAGCCTGTCTGCAGGGCATAAACAGGTGTGTAGAGGTCCCAAATCACGGAGTCCAGATAGTTGCCACTCAGATTGGTAGCCCAGAGTTTGGTCCCGGAGAAAGGCGTCACCTGAGCGGGTGTGCCCCAAGTCCAACCCAATTCGGGCACGAAGCCCCCGTTGTCAGTCTCAAAGTCGCTGAAGATATTGGCCATGTTGAAGGGCACCCTGATGGTGGCACTCATCGGCCTGCCGTTATCCAGAGATACGTTGAACTGCAGCGGGATATATGAGCTTTCGCTGTCTGCAAGGTTGAATTGCAGTTCATAGACAAACTGGGTGATGTCGTTTGCAGCCACAGAGTCCTTGAGCAGGGTGGGGGTGCTGATTACGATATTGGGATCGGCGGAACTGAGCGTTGCCTGCACGCCCGTAGCCGCCACGGCGGAGTTGTTTTTCACGTTGATGGCCAATTTGATGCTTTCTCCAGCTTCGATCACACCGTCATAGACGGCATCTGCATCGTTGATCATAAAGCCCAGATACACCAGGTTGGTGGCATCCACTCTGAAGCTTAAGGGGCGTGACCATTCAGCATCTTCTCCAGCGGTGATAGCCAGGTTAAACCCCAACACCGTTCCCTCCGGGGTGCTGGGAGAAATATCGAAGACGAAGGGGGTGCGGTTGTAACCCGATTCTTCTCCATCGATGGGAAAGTAAGAGGCGGTATCACAGACCACGGTCACATAGGTACTCAGGGTGCTCAAAGTGGCTCTGAGCTCATCCGCCACGGTGTTACCGATGTTGCTGAGTTCCACACCCAGTTGAATGGTTTCCCCCGGTTCACACACGCCGTTGTTGTTGGTATCCGTGATGTGCGTTTCACCGATCACCATATGTGGTGCTTCATGGTGGATGGGGATCGTGGTGATGTAGAGGGCACGGCCGTTGCCCAGCGGGGAGGCTGCAGTGGGATAGGTATTGGCATAGCTGTATTCCAGGCCGATATTGCCGAGCGCATTCTTGATTCCGATGGTAGCATAGCGTCCATGGTGACCCGGGACAGAGGTTGTAGCGTCTACGTTGTTAAAGGTATGATATTGGATTTTGATGGGGCCATCACCCATAGAACCGGCATGCACGGCAGGGTCATATAGGATCACCTGGAAGGTTTCGGGGGTACTTCCGTTTACCCCGTTGCGCATATTGTACCACTCGATGATGAAGGCATGATTGCTGCGATCAAAGAAGGTGTAAATGCCGCCACCTGTGTGGGTAGCCAAGTCGTCCCAGAAGGGTGCGATCATGGGACTGGGGCCCATCGGGCCGGGCAGGGGATAGTTTCTAAACTCGCCATTTCCCGTAACTCCCAGTGCGATAAAGCCGTTGGAGCACACCGTGATCTGACTGTAAGCTTCTCCATAAAACTGGAAGGTGAAAGGCAGGTTTACCACCGCCAAAGAATTGGCGTTTACCTGGTCGCCTTCATCGCCCGGGATATAGGTGTCGGTAATGGGTAAAGCTGTGCCCAAGCCACCTTCTTGAGGCGCAATTTCCATCCACTCATAGACGGGGCATTCGGGATATGACGTGTCTCCGTCATCATAGATCACATAGCCATATGCGTCTGGGCCCAGGGGATCATTCACGGTGACGGTACCCACGGTAAAGGAAAAATAGACCCACTGCTCAAAGCCGACGTCGTTATATAGTTTTAGCCGCATGGGGATGATCATGCCGGGCAACACCTGCTCTCTGGCATTGAGCCCAAAAGCTTCATCCATGGGTATGACCTCAATACCTGGCAACAGGTCGCCATAATAAACGATATTGTTGGTGACCGAGACCAGGTCGTTGTCGCTATAGATCCTACCCGAGACGCTTGATAAGTCCTGAGTACCGACGTTGCTCAAGGTAACTCTTAGTCCACCGGTTTCGCCGGGGTCCAGCACATCGTTTGCACCTGCATCTACCACCAGATAATCGTGATATATGATCTCAGCGTTACTGAAAGTAAGCCGTTCTGTCACCTGATATTCGTTACCGAGGTTATCTGTCAATTGCAGGGTAAACCTGACCTGGGTGTTGTTGGGTATATTGTTGGTAATCTGCAACACGATGGGAGGATTGTTAAAGGCTATCCCGCCGGGGGGGATATTGCCAAAGGTGGCGGTGGAATCCACGACAGTCACAAAGGGGCTGTCACAGATCAGGTAGCCGCTCACGCCGTTGACAGCTTCCTGCTTGGTATTGTTGATGCCAAAGGCAAGTTCGACAGTCTCGCCCGCATTGGCGTTTCCATCAGCATTGCCCTGGGATTGGCCTTCGTTGTCATCATCGACCAGCATCACGTCAGGAATCAAGGTGCCGGAGGCATCCACGCTGATGGTGATCTGAACCGGCTTGAAGTCATGTTTGCTGATGGTGAGCACGCAGTTTGTGCTGTCCATCACGGTGGGCAGCTCTAAGGTGATCGCTCCGTTTGCATCGGTATAGCCTTTGCAGAGAATGTTCTGTCCTTGGGAGAGCGTCACGCTGGCCTCAGCCACCTGCTCCTGCGCTCCATTGAGTGCAACTACGTCCAAAAGACGGCTTCCCAAAGTGATAGTGGTGGGCACGATCGCAGTGAAGGTGTCTGGTATTCCGACAAAGACTTCCACGGTGGGGTCGCCCATCAGATTGTACCAGGTGGCAGTTTGCAGCATAACGGTGCTGTAATAGCTTGCACCAAACACCTCGTGCAAGAAGACCTTCCCATTGAGCACCGCTTCGCCCATGGTGCGCATGCCCCAGGTGAAAATGCCGCCAAAGGTGCCACCGCTAAGTGAGTGATTGGTAAGTGTACTGGTATGAGCGGTAGACATTCCCGCAGCGGTCACAGCTCCTTTGGGTTGGGTTGCCGTACCCAACCTGATAAAAGCTTCCGTAGTCGCAGTTTCTTGAAAACTGCCGGTGTGACAGACAGGCAAAACGGCGTGCAGGAGTTTGTAGCCATTGCTAAGTGATCCGCTGGGACTCCATTCGCTTACGCCAATCCAACCACGATAGCTGAAGAATCCCACCCCCTGGTTGATAGCCTGATCCATGCTGGCGGGGGAGATGGTATCGCCGTAGAGCTCGGTAAAGGTATAGTTGGGGTTGAGCTTGAGTGCCATCTCTTTAATGTATTTACTCAGGTAAATTGTACTCTGGCCGCTGTGATAGGTGTCCGCTACCAACAGCATCCTGTTCAGCCACTCTGCAGTACCCAAGTTGATATCTCTCTCATAGAGATAGACCTTGGCAAGTATAGTCAGTAATTGGGAAAAGTTTTCCGCCGAAATACGCCCGATCATCACATCACCCATGGCATCATTGCCAGCCAAAAGAGTATAAAGATAGTCCGATGCTCCTTGATTATCTGAGTAATAGCATGGGATTTGGTATGAACTCGTGGTGTCGCCGATCAGGATGATGTAGTCAGGCCGGGTGAGCGGGTTGTTGTATCTATTCTGGATGTAGTTTTTGATGCTGGTTGTAGAGCTGCCGGCCTCACTGCTCGAAGTCCCCGCCAAATCCACCTCCGCACCCTTCTGCCTCTTCCAGAGCACAAAGTCGTTCAGCGCGGTCTGGAAGTTGTTGTCATGGTTGCTGCCACCATAGATAATCAGGTAGCGGGGTGGCTGGTTCTCCGTTACGTAGTAGCGGTAATCGTCAAAATTGAGGATATTGGCTTCATAGATCTTCCGAAAAGCAGGCGAATAGCCTGTGAATTCTCCTGCTATCTCGTTTACACTGGGCTGATCCGTGAAATCCAGCTCAAACTCCATGCTCTCATTCACGGTAAGCTCTTGCGTGCTGGCGTTGTAGCAAAAGGGATTTACCTGGATGCTCAACAACCTGAAATCTCTGAGGATGTAGGGATCACTGCACTCCAAGGGACTTTGAGGATAGAGGGTGCTGGTCAGATAGAAGTCGGTATTATAGACAAAACCCTTGGGACTCTCCTCTGCCAGCCCCTCCTGGACGGGATATACTCTGATGTTATTGATTACCTGCGTCTCGGCACCTACCAAGCTCAGTTGCGGTGCGCCCTGATAGGGAATCGCAAGTGTGATCGTTAGATAGGGAAGTTGCGGCAGACCGTCTTGCAGAGTCTGCCCAGCATCCGGGATGTGGACTCGCTGAAACTGCATGTCTCCCACAGTTACATTTTCCAGCGTGTAGTCCGGCAGGGTAAAACGAATGTTCATCTTGCCACCATTACTGTTGGTGACTTTAAAGGCCGCTCTGTGGTCGATCGGGACATAATCATTGACTGCTGCAAAGGCAAAGCCTGCAATCAATGCCACCACGATTAACAGCATGTGTTTCTTCATTGTTTATTTCCTCCCGTTTTCCAAGTTTGGTCTTTTTGTCGTGGATTGGACGCGTCCAGCGTTCCAAGATGTATTGAGTATTTGCTTACTGGTAGAAATATGGAGGATGCACATCTGTCATTACCATGCCTACTCTGTACGGTTTTGAGGGAAGGGTTGCCTTGGGCGGAGCTTTCCCCCAATGAGGCTAAACCGAGCATCAAAGCCGGCCCGACCTGAGGCCGGCTTTGATGATTGTCTATCATTGCTAACTGTAGCTCTTTCACGTCAATACCTGGCTATTTCATCAGGATCATTTTGGTGGTCTTCTGATAGCCGGGAGCGGTCATCTTCAGCAAATAGACACCGCTGGAGATGCTGCGTCCACGCTCATCCTTGGCGTTGAAGACCAGCTTGTAATGACCGGTGGCTTGCTCTTCATCTACCAGGGTCTGCACCGATTGTCCCTTGATGTTATATACTACCAGCTTCACGCGTCCTGCTTCCTTGACACTGTAGCTGATGGTGGTTTCGGGGTTGAAGGGGTTGGGGTAGTTGCCGTTGAGCATAGTGGCTAAAACAGGCAAGGTGTTATCCTCGTTGCTCACGGGATCCAGGATGAAGTTGACCGTGGTGTTGCTGTTGGCATATACGGTCTTGTCCTCTATGGTTTGGGAAGCGTAGCCTTCTGCAGTGGCGGTCACATCATAGGTTCCCACAGGCAGCGAGAGGATGTAAAAACCAGCGGCGTTTGTGGTAGCGGAGTAATCGCCGGCTGTAATCGTTGTACCGGCGATGGCATGGTAGGCTTCGTCTCTCACCATGCCGACGAGATTGCCTCTCTGCACAAACTTGTTGAGGATGTTGGAGAGGCTGGCGTAAGAGAGGACATCGCCTGCGTAAACAGCTTTGACCGCCCAGCGGTAGTCACCGTTGTCAAGGTCCCTCCATGCGGGGTCTACAATGCTAAGCTCGGTGGTTGGTTCCTGATTAAGCAAGGTCCAGGCGTCTTCATTTTGCTCGTTACCAGGAGTGAATCTGTAGACCTTGTAACCGGTAAGTGCTCTTTGTGTCCTCGTGACACGACTGATTCCCTGTGCATCTGGTAAGCTGGGCTCAGCGCGCGTATTGCTGGTAGTGGTTCTCGCCACGCAGTCAGAGGCAGAAACCCTGACAAAGTTGTCTCTGTCAAAGACCACTTTGGCAACTTCGTTGCCGATGAAGACGTTGTCGATGAACCAGTTGTGTCTCAGACCATCGTTGGCAAGGGGATCCACGGCATGGAAAGCCACCTTTATCTGGTTACCGGCATAGGCACTGAGGTCTACAGTGATGGGAGAGGTATAGCAATTATAGCCGCCTGTTTGAGCGGAGGCATCCCAGCATGCTGTCCAGGTGACTCCATTATCTGTACTTACTTTCACATAGTAGTGATCGCCTTCAATGGAACCCAGGAAAACGTGACTGTCAAAGCTCAGGTAGGCATCAGATGGGCAAATAAACCTGGGAGTGAGCAGCCACTCATCCTGGTGATTATAAGACCAGGCGATAGCAGCCTGGGAGCTACCTTCTGTAGGGCTAATGTGTTGTCCATCGGCGAAGGTGACTGCACCAATCCTGCACCAGGTGGGATAGATTCCCAGGGCGTCGGGTGGGTCGTTGTTTGTAATCTCTTGCGTCCAACCCGCAGGCGGGAAGGTTGTACTCTCAAAGCCCTCGGTGACCTCAATGTAACTGGGCTCTGGAACCAGCCAGGTGATGGTAACCTCGGTATCGGCATCATTGGCTGCGGCAGAGACCTCTGCGGGGTCATAAGCCACTTCATTGAGGATGATGGTGCCCAGATCGTAGTCGGTGCCGGTGACGTTTATCTGCCCATTCTGAGATGCGTATCCGGCAGCTCTAATGTTGTAGTTATAGACGTTGTCACCAAACACGTTTGAAATGGAGAACATACCGGCAGCATTTGTAGTTGCGATGTAGGGTTCATAACCGCTGAAGGTGACAGCCGCACCGGCAATACCGGCTCCGGTATCGCTGGCTAGGATGGTACCCATCACGCTCACTTGAGGTAGGGGTTGCAGGGTCACATCAAGGGTAAGCTCAGTGCTTGGTTCGATTACGACGGTCTGAGTATGCTCATGATAGCCGTACACGTTGAAGGCGAGGGTGTAAGTATCCGGCAAAACATTGATCAGTTGGTATTGTCCATTATCGTTGGTGTTTGTGTGTGCGCCATTGTTGAGGCTCACAGTCACACCGCTGAGGGCTTGGTTATTTGCGCCCGTTACGGTTCCTGAGATATGGCCGGCTGGGATCATCATAAAGGTGGTCCGAGGGAATTGACCGGAAGGGTTTGCTATAGGTGGAGCCGCGGGGTCAATCGTATAAGTAGAATCTGAAGTAAAGTTTATGCTGCGGTTGGTTCCCACAGTCTGAGCCTTGAAGCAGTCACTGGGTGAGTTGTTGGCGGTATCTGCTTTACGTACCATCATCACCAGGTTGTTGCCATCCAAGTAAGAATATGGCTCGTTGAAACTGATGCTGATGATGTTTTCTCCGCTGGGGAAGTCCACCAGTCCATCGTAAACCAGGGTGAGTTCTGTGGAGGGGATGTATCCAGCAGCCAAGCTGGTTTGTGTGGTGGTGCCCAACCAGATGGAGACAGGCATTTGCGGCAGGTTGGTTTCGAATTGATTGTAGAATTTGACACCTGTGATCTGCCCGAAGAAGAATCCATCCATCTCATCCGGAAAGTAAAGGGTTTCAAAGAGGGAGTGTTTCCGCCACATATCCACAGGTATACGTGCGGCTTGGCTGCCATCACCCACAGTGAAAGTAATCGCTCCTGGAGGATTGACCACGAGGTCTATGGGTAGAGTCACGTTGTTGAACCAGATTTGATCACCGGTGAGTTCCACCTTTCCGTAAATGGTGCAGTCGCCCTGAGTGGCAGGTATCCAGGGGATCTCCACTTCCACGACTTGCTGGCTGCTTATGGGAGGCCCTGCCACGCTGGCAAGTTCCACGTTGTCCGGCCCCATCAGTTTTACCTGATAGTTGTTTTGATCGTTGCTGCCATTGTTTCTGATCCTCACGGTGTGGCTGGTTTCTATCCCAACCGTGGGCGTGAGATTACCGTTGATGCTTCCGGCACCGAGGTCATTCTCGACATCCACGTTTAGTATCATCATGATATTGGGACTATAAGTATGCAAGGTTCCGTTGCCGGTAGGTGCACTGTCGTTTTGAATCCAATATTGGTGCCGCTGTTGGCCCAGGTTGGTGCAGCTAAATGTGTGACCACTTCCTTCACCTGAGCCACCATAGTTGGTTTCCACTCCGATGATCAGGCTTGAGCCGGCATAGACAAAGAGCGTATCCAATTGGAACATATTCCAGCCCAAGGTGTTGGGCACAAAAGTGCCCTCCTTGACCAGGGTCGCACCAGTAGTCAATTCCTGCCAGGTTTGGGTTGTCAAGGCGACATCATTGGTGTTTTTGGCCCAAATCCTATAGGGGATGGTGATGTCGGTAGTGTTGGCACAATCCCAAGCTATCATACTGAGATTGAGATCGCCAGCCATGCCAATCTGATTCGCCGTGTAGAGAGCTGCGGAACGTTCAAAACCATAAGTTGTGCCAAAAGGCCATCTTTGCGTGCGCGTGCTGTCCCCTATTATGATGGCACCCGCAGGTAAAACGTTGGCAGCCAGGGCTACATCACAGTTTTCCCCATTGTAAACCACGCGTAGTGTGGCGGTAATCTCACCTGCGGTAATCCCTGTCACAGTCACCGGGATCTGCACATACTGCCCGGGAGCGAGGGCTGCAGGCAGGTTTGAAGTATCAAAGGAAAACTCGTTCGCATGGATGCCTATGATGCTGATATCCGCTGCGGTGAGATGAAGGGTCCCACTACCTGTGTTGTGAGCCACTACGGTAAGCGGACCACTGGGCTGACCATACCGCACCGTGCCAAAATTCAATGCTGCGGGTAAAAACACCAAAATAGGAGTAGTGGGCAAATCTCCAAAACGCATCAGGATATTGGGATATGCAGTCACCCGAACTCCACTGGGAGGTGAGTTGGGGTCGGGATTGGTGCTGTTGTGTTGATAACGGATGCTGCGATTTTGGCCCGGGGTGGACGTGTTGTAAAAGAATTGGCTGCTGCCATCGGAGGCGGGCGTGTTTTCATCGACAGCGATCACCAGGTTATCCACATTGTTATAGGTAAAAGGTGTATCCAAGGGTATCTCTATCCAGCCAGCTTCAGCGGGGATATCCAGTTGCCCATTGAAGACCTGCATCATTTCATCCACGGGAACCCAATCCCTGTTACCGTTAAATCCATTCCTCTGCACGTGACCCATATACACTATCCAATCGCTGGTGTTGGTTCCGATACCTCCACCATTCCAGTAATAGCATAAACCCTCAATGCGTTGATTGCTGATATTGATCTCAGGCTGCAAAAAGATACTTTGGCTGTAGCTGTATCTGAAATTTGGATTGACAGGCAGCGCGTTTTGCGCCGTGCCATCCCCTATTTGCACACTCGGAGCAATGTTAAAGTTTCCCGTTTCGGAGGGTGGAGATTCACCCACGTCGTTGCAAGCTACCACATGCCAGGTGTGAGGCCCAAGATCCAAACCGCTGACCACATATTGAGTTCCAGGCTGGAAGGTGCTCACAAGAACACTATCAATATACACATCATAACCATTTGAACCTTGGCTACCTTGCGGTAAAGTCCAGCGCAGAGACTGACCATTCGCGATGGTGGCATTGTTTTCGGGGAAAACCAGCACAGGTGCCAGGGGGGCTTCAATATCCGTAAACTCCAGTCGGATGGCAGCGATCTGGTTGGCTATCGAATTGGCAGAAGGCGGGTTGTTGACATCTGGATTGGTTACGTTATTGTGGTAAGATATACCCATGTGATTGTCACTGGTAAAGCCGCCCCATCTTACGCAAGCACCATTACCGGGTGTATATTCATGAATGGCAACGACTAAATTTTCGGCGTTGTTGTAGATAAAGGGGGTGTCCAAGGTGATCTCCATCCACTCTTCGGGATTAGGGAAGTTGGCGAGCACGCTACCGGCGAACACCTGCGTGAGGTTGGTGCCAGGTTCCCAGTCTGAGGTAGATGAGAAAGAAGTGCGGGTAGTATGCCCCATGTAAATCATCCAATTGTGGCTGTTTGTAAAATTACCGTAGCCAATACGGAAAAACTTGATCATGGTGATTTCGCCTTGGTAATTGATCTGAGCCTGAGTGTAGATTTGCTGGGTGTAGTTGTAGCCACCGTAAGTGTAAATCGGGAAGTAGGAAACTTCTTCCGTGGTTTCGCCTATGGTAACTGTGAAAGCGTAGAGCCCAAAGACGAGCCCCAGCGCAATCACTGCGCCAAAAGATAAAAAGCGTTTCATGATTTTACCTCTATTTGTTTAATGATTAGTTCTCTTGCGCAAAGCCGGTCAGGCCGGGTATTGGTCATATAAGGTTGATTCTCAGACATGGGCGTACCAATAAAAGGAGGGAATGAAGAACCGGCAGAGTCAGCCCAACAGGAGAAGGGATAATAGTCGGTAGTAGCTCCGTTACGTATTTGAACGGTGATTGTATAGCTCTGTCTGAAAATGCGCAGCAGCAGTAGAAATAATAGATGCCCTTTCAGGATTTCTGTGTTTGGGACAAGAGTATTGCCCGGGAATTCAAAAAGCTCAGCGGCTTTGCTTGTATTGTGGAAAAGATGGGTAAGGCCAGTTTGAATATAAGGATCAGGTATTGATGACCTTGCACGGTAGAATAGATCCCTGATCTGCAGGTAAACCTGCTCTATACAGGGTGGATGATTGCTCTTGAGCACAACATGCCTAAGAATTCGCCTCTTCCTGTGGGTGGAGGCTGAGATGACCAATATGTGTGTCAGTAAAACAGTATTATAGTAATATTCTCGGGGGGGGGGCTGAGGCAAATAGGGACATCTCCCCTGCAGGGCCGAAAGCCCTGAAGGGTCTGGTTTCCAGAGCGGTGCTGCTCTTGAAATTCATGATGTCTCCTTGTATATCGAAATAGTCTTTGTAGAAGTTGCACGACCAACACGGCCAAAAGCATTTCGTAAACAGGATCTTTAGGAATATCAACGGTCGATAGGGCTATCTTATTCACCACAGGTAATCTGTCAAGAACTATTTTTATAAACACTGCGTTTTTATATAATGATGCACTGTCTAACCATATTATATTAAGTGTGTTAGTATGCCTGTGGTGAAACACCATTCTTTTTCTGAATCCTGTTCAGATAGATCGCCTCCCGGCCGAAATGTCAGACAGTTTGATGCTGGGAAAGTAAAACCTACCAAACCAATAGCTAATCATTTCTAGATAAGATGTTAGCAAGCTGGCAGTTGCAAGGTAGGAGCCGTTTGGAAACCACCCCCTACCTTACTTACCCGCAGGGTGATGCCGTGGATATACTCGGGTTTTTCCCGAGTATCACCGAGTAATCACCGGGCGGCTAAGCATGGAAGAGGCAGGAAAGAGCACACTGGGGCGACTGTCTTTTTGGGGGCGATTTCAGAGTGAGAGTATATAGACGTCGTTGACATTGGCATGGAATTCTCCCGTTTCCAAGATTTGGCCGATAGAGTTCAGAGCCGTGTAGCTGTCTGAGTTTTGCAATGCTTCGTCTATATCTATCCCTCTGGATTTCAGTTTTTTAGCGGTCTGGGAATCCACCCAGGCACCCGCCACACCATAGAGATTGTCGCTGCCATCCGTGGCAAAAGCCAGAAACAGGGCATTTTCATAGTTTTCCAATATGGGCGCCATGCTCAAGGCCAGATGGGTGCAGCGTCCGCCTAATCCCTTGCCCGTCACTTGGATGGGGACTTCGCCGCCGCTGAGGATAATAGAGCAGGCAGGGCTCTGGGAGTTGGCAGCCAAAGTCTGCTTGAGTCCGTTGATCAAAGCCGTAACATCGCTGCTCATAAAGGCTTGTAAATTGATGACATCAAAGCCGCGCTGTTCCAGCTCAGCTTTCAGGATTTGGCGAAAGCTGTAGTTGTTGCCGATGATGTGATATTCCACGTCTGCTCTGGTAAAGGGGCCGCTGGAAATCACGCGGGGGTCATCGTTTTCCACATCGGATAAAGCGTAGACTCGGAGGTGTTTGCCTTTAAAGTGCTTGGCTGCCGCTCCGGCTTTCACCTCAGAAAAGGTGGCTCTCACCCGATTCATCTCTTTGATATCCAAGCCCTTAGTGAGTAGCTCTTTATTGATTCGGATAATGTCTGCCAGATTATAGGGGGCTTTGGGTGCTTCAAAGAGGGCAGAGCCGCCTCCGCTGAGCAAAACAACCAGATCCATCTCTTGGGGCAAGGATTTGAGCCAATTGATGATGGTAAGGCTATGCTTGATAGTGTTCTCATCCGGGACGGGATGCCCTGCCTCCATGAAGATAATTCTTTTATCCTCAGGCTGATAGTAGCCGTATTTGGTTAGGCAGATTGCGTTACCAGCGGCGGGACTTATGGTTTTCATGGCCGCATCCAGCATCCGGCCGGCATCTTTGCCTATGGCTAAGAGGGCTATGTCTTGCCCTTGAGGAAGTTTAGACAAATGCGCTTGCAAGCTTTCAAACTTGCAAAAGCTCTGCAATGCAGCAGTTAGGCTGTTTTTAATCAGGTTTAGTTTTTCTTGGTTCTTCATGTAGGCATGATCTCTGAGATGCGGCAAAAAAGTCAAGATATAAAATAAAAAAGTCTCGTTCACATTGTCTGCCTATCTGTATGCGTGACTCTTTATTACCTCTTTGCTGTTGAATAAATTCCATCTGCTTGTATCAAGAAAACCTTATTTGTCATTGACAGAATGGTAACTCTTTTAAACAGTGAAACTATCGAGTCTCTTCTCGCTTTCAGGAAATTCGCACATTTGACTGTAAGTTGTGGAGAAGCAACGAAATACCAATTACGACTGACCCAATAGATATAGGAGACACCATGTTTACCAAGATCCGCAAGCGCAGCGGGCAGATTGTTGCCTTTGACAAAGACAAGATAACGCAGGCCATATTGAAAGCTGGCCAAGCCACTGGCGAATATGGAGATGATATCGCCGGCACTCTCACTTTGAGGGTGTTGAATCTGGCCTATCAGCTCATTCCCACTGGGATTCCGGAAGTGGAGATGATTCAGGACATTGTGGAGGAAGTGCTGCTTGCATCTCCCTACAAGAAATCTGCCAAAGCCTTTATTATCTATAGAGATCAGCATTCCAAGATTCGAGAGCTGGTTTCCACGGCGGGCGTGCGGTTGATCGACCAATATCTGCAAAAGCTTGATTGGCAGGTAAATGAAAATTCAAACATGGCGTTTTCCCTGCAGGGATTAAATAACTACATCGCTGCAGAAGTGAGTAAAACCTACTGGCTCAGCAAGATATATCCGCCGGAGATCCGCAGTGCGCATGTGGATGGCGATATGCACATCCATGATCTGGGTCAACTGTCAGTCTATTGCGTGGGCTGGGACCTGATGGATTTGCTCAACAAGGGCTTTTCCGGTGCGGAAGGCAAGGTGGAAAGTTCACCGGCACGGCACTTTAGGAGTGCTCTGGGGCAGATCGTCAATTTCTTTTACACGCTTCAGGGTGAGGCTGCAGGGGCGCAGGCCTTCTCCAGTTTTGACACCCTCCTGGCTCCCTTTATCTATTATGATCAATTGACTTACGAAGAAGTGAAGCAGGCTTTGCAGGAATTTGTCTTCAACATCAATGTGCCTACGCGGGTGGGATTTCAGACGCCCTTCACCAATATCACTATGGATCTGCAAGTGCCTGATATGTATAAAGATCAGCCTGCTGTCATCGGTGGTGAACCGCAGGATAAGACCTATAGCGAATTTAGCCGTGAAATGGATATGATCAACCGTGCCTTTTTGGAAGTGATGATCGGAGGCGATGCCAAAGGACGTGTCTTCACATTTCCCATCCCTACCTACAATGTCACCAAGGATTTTGATTGGGACGACCCCAAGCTGGATTATCTCTGGGAAGCGACTGCAAAATATGGCATTCCTTACTTTTCCAACTTTGTCAATTCGGATATGGATCCCAATGATGCGCGTTCCATGTGTTGCCGTCTGCGCTTGGACACCCGCAAGCTGGAAGCCAGAGGTGGAGGGCTGTTTGGCGCTAATCCGCTCACCGGTTCCATCGGTGTGGTCACCATCAATCTGCCCAGAATCGGCTATCTTTCCAGCAGCGAAGAGGAGTTTTTCCAAAGGCTGGAAATGGTGGTCAACATGGCCAAAAACAGCCTTGAGATCAAGCGTAAGGTCTTGGAAAAATACACCACTGGCGGTTTGTATCCCTACACCAAGTTTTACCTCAAAGACATCTACAGCCGCTTTGATCAGTATTGGAAAAACCACTTTTCCACCATCGGCATTATCGGCATGAACGAAGCCTGTGAAAACTTCCTGGGCTGCAGTATCGCAACCGAACAGGGACAAGAGTTTTCCCTCAAGGTCATGGACTACCTGCGTGATAAGCTGATTGAATTCCAGGAAGAAACGGGCAACAACTACAACCTGGAAGCCACACCCGCAGAGGGAACCAGCTATCGTCTGGCGCTCATTGACAGGCAGAAATATAGAAATATCGTGTGTGCAAACAGTTCCGATGATGCTCCCTTCTATACCAACAGCACCCAGCTTCCGGTCAACTATTCAGATGACGTCTTTGAAGTGCTGGATTTACAGGATGAGCTGCAGACCAAATACACGGGTGGCACAGTGCTGCATATCTTTGGCGGAGAAAGAGTTGAACACGGCAGCAGCATTCTGAAACTTGTGAGAAGCGTTTGTGAAAACTATCACCTGCCCTACTTCACCTTTTCACCCACCTTCAGCATTTGCACCAATCACGGTTATTTGGTGGGCGAACAGCCCATTTGCCCCATCTGTACCAAGACGACGGAAGTGTATTCCCGCATTGTAGGTTACCTGCGTCCCGTGTCCCAGTGGAACAAGGGAAAGCAGGCGGAATTCAGGATGCGCACCACTTTCGATACCATCAACCACAACCAGCCAACGCTCAAAAGGCAAGCGTAATCATGAAAATTGGCGGATTCCAGAAGTTTTCACTGCTGGATTATCCAGGCCAGTTAGCAGCTATCGTCTTTACTCAGGGGTGCAACTTCCGTTGTCCCTACTGTCACAATCCTGAGCTGGTAGAGCCGGAACGCTATACAGAGACCATTCCCGAGGAGTCTGTCCTCGCTTTCCTGAGAGGGCGCATCGGCAAGCTCGGGGCAGTGGTGATCACGGGAGGAGAGCCAACTTTACATGCCAATTTGCCGGAGTTTGTCAGACGCATTAAGGAGCTGGGTTTTTTGGTGAAAATGGATAGCAATGGCTCAAATCCCGAGGTGATCGAACGCTTGGTGAGTGAGAATCTGGTGGATTATTGGGCGATGGATATCAAAGCTCCTTGGCACCTCTATCTTCTTATCACACAAAGCGATGTGCCGGCATCTTCCCTGCAAAAAAGCATGGATGCCATCCGCAGAAGCGGCAAGGAATATGAGTTTCGCACCACCTTTTTTGACAGTCTGCTCACCTGGGAGGATATTGAGGGCATACAGGAGGCGCTCAAACCGGGGGATAGGTTTTACTTGCAGCAATGCCGCTATGAGAAGACCTTGGCTGATCTGAGCTTACCCAATTATGAAGGAGGCGAGCATCTTCACTTGGACGAGCTGCCGCAGTGTCAGCACCTTTTAAACTGGGCGGATAAACACGATATAAAGGTTAGGCTGAGAACCTTATAACCCCTTGGTGCCGTGCAGTATATAGATATCGGCAAGTTTTTGCCTTTAGTGAATAAACCCTCCCGCTATATAGATAACGAAATCAATGCGGCTAAGCGGGATCCGGAACAGTATCAGGCTCGCTTTTGTCTGGCTTTTCCGGATGTCTATGAGCTGGGTGTCTCGCATCTGGGGCTCAAAATCCTCTATAGCATCCTCAATGATAGCCAAGATGCGATGGCGGATCGTGTCTATCTGCCTTGGATAGACCTCATTGACATCCTCAGAGAGCGTGAAATCCCGCTGTTTGCGCTGGAAAGCTCCCTGGCGGTAAAGTGCTTCGACGTCTTGGCCGTCACTCTGCAAAGTGAGCTCACCTTCACTAACGTGCTGGAGCTCATAGACATAGCACAGATACCTGTGTTGGCGGATGAAAGAGGAGAGAGTGACCCGATAGTGATGGCGGGTGGGCCTTGTGCGGTGAATCCGGTGCCGCTAAAGCCTTTTGTAGACGTATTTTTCATCGGGGAAGCAGAAGAGGGTATCCTAGAGATTGCAGAGGTGATCGCTACGGTGTCGGGTAGGGCAGAGCGAATCCGGGCTTTGGCGCAGATTGAAGGCTGCTATGTGCCTGCAGTGCATGATGCTATGATGAGTGCTGATCCCGCTTTCAAGATCAAGGTACGCAAGTATACTGGCTTCCACACTAATAAGAAGCTGCATACACCGCAACTGCTTTCCTGGCAATTGGCTACGCACAACCGCTATGTGGCGGAGATCATGCGGGGCTGTACGCGTGGTTGTCGTTTTTGCCAGGCGGGCTATATCTACCGGCCGGTGCGGGAGCGAAATCCGGATGACATCTTGGCTAAGCTCTTGGAAGAGGTGGCACTTAGCGGTTGGGATGAAGCGGGATTGATGTCGCTATCTTCCAGCGATTACTCCTGCATCAAGGAGCTGCTCTTTGCGCTGCTTGCTTCTTTGGATGCGGCGAAGACCAGCGTTTCTCTGCCTTCGCTCCGTGTGGACAGCTTGGATAAAGACTTGGTGGGCCTGCTCAAAGACTTGGGACGCGAAGGGCTGACCATCGCCGTGGAAGCGGGTTCCCAACGGCTCAGGGATGTGATCAACAAAAACATCACCGAAACAGACATCACCAGCGGAGTTGGAATCGCACAACAACTTGGCTGGCAGAGGATTAAGCTCTACTTTATGTTGGGGCTTCCCACGGAGACCTGGGAGGATATCGAGGCCAGCATCCAATTGATCAAATACATCAACTCCCTGAGCAAAGGCAGGATGCAGATCAACGTGAGCCTGTCTCCCTTTGTTCCCAAGCCGTTTACACCCTTTGAACGCTGCGCTTTTGAAGACCCCGAGTTGCTTTTTCAAAAGGCAAATCACATCAAGAGTGCCTTTAGCCGAAACCGCAATATCAAGATCAAGTATCACGACATCGAAAACTCCACCCTGGAAGCCCTGATCACCAGAGGAGATGAGCGTATCGGCGAGCTGATTTATGAGGCTTGGAAGCGTGGGGCGCGCTTGGATGGCTGGCATGAGGTTTTTGATTTTGGTGCCTGGCAGGATGCGATGCAAGCTCTGGGCATCAATCAGGATGAGATGTTGGGGGCGATAGATGAAGAGCAGGCTCTGCCTTGGGATTTTGTCGATCTGGGCATTTGTAGGGAGTGGCTGAAAGGAGAGTATGACAAGGCACTCAGGGCAGAAACTACGGCTGATTGCCGTGAGACTTGCACCCAATGTGGCATCTGCAACGCAGAGCTGCACACCGTAAGAGCGGAGCCGCTCAAGCAGGCGATTCAGATGGCTGAATTTAAGCCTAAAGAACAACCCTCTTTGCATGCACCGCTGTATAAGTATCGGGTATTCTATCAAAAGCTGGATGCGCTGCGCTTTATCTCACATCTGGATTGGATGCGGATGCTGTATCGGATCATCTCCAAATTAGAGCTGGAAACCGTGTATACACGGGGTTTCAGCCCGCGTCCGAAGGTGAGCCTTTCGCCGCCCTTACCGCTTGGGGTGCAAGGGGAGGATGAGTATTTTGATCTCTCCTTTTATACTCAGTATCAGAGGGAGCTGATCACTGAATCACTGGGGCTCAACAAGATACCCGGCTTTAAGATCAATAAGGTACAGCCTTTAGAAGCAAAAGCCAAGCTTCCCAAGGGGGAGGTCTATCATTTCGATGTTTCCGATGAGCTGAAAGCACAGGCCATCGCTGCAGTGGAAAGATTTGCCGCTACGGACACCTGGCAGATGGAGAAGACTACACCTGAGCGCAGTAAAACCTATGAGCTAAAAAGCATTATCGAGCAGTTTAGCTGGGATGAGCAGGGCTTGAACATCCAAAAAGGCTTGGAAGGGCCGTCCATCTGGGATATTCTGGCTGAGCTGCTGGGCTGTGAGAAAGAGGAGTTGTTTGGGGGTAAGTTGATCCGGACTGGGTTTGTGTGGTAGGGTCGTTATGGCAAGCGACCTTGTAGCCGGCGCTCGCTGTAGCGCCGCCATCAAGCGCAGCTTGATTCATGTGCAGGCTGCAGTTTTTGTGGTCGCTTCGGCGAGTGACCGTACTGCGGCGGTTCGGCGACCGCCCGTACAGAGTGCCGGCTACACGGGAATAATTGATAAAGTGGAACAATAAATGCTTTAAACAAATATGCAGTCCGAATCTGTGGTTTACCCCAGCTTGAGAGACGCACAAGACTATAATGGAGTATAAAATGGACAGAGAAATCGAGAGAAAGCACCCGATTAAAAAGAAGATAGCAAGGTATGGCGTTATCATTGCTGCCATAATTGTAGTGCTTTTATCCATCAGGTTTTGTGTTTTGCGATCGATCAAGAGGGCAACGGTCAAGCTTGAGGACATACAGGTCAGTGCTGTGGAGCATGGCGTCATGGAAGGGAGCTTCAAAGCTGAGGGGAAGGTGGTTCCCGTGCACGTGTATCAGATTGAAGCATCTGTCGCTGGCAAGGTAGAAATGCTGTATCATGCGGTGGGAGATAGTGTTTCTGCAGGTGACGTGATCCTGAAGCTCAGCAATGATGACCTGCGGCTGAATGTGCTTTCGCAGGAGACGGCCATCACCGAGCAGACCAACAATCTGAACAATGCGATCATTGCCGGCAACCAGAGTCGATTGACGAAACAGCTTCAGATAGAGGAAGCAAAGAAGAGACTGAATCGGGCCGAGCGTTCATACAACGCCAATACACTGCTCTGGCAGAATGAACATATTTCCCAGGAAGAATACCTGACCTCAAAAGAGGAATACGAGCTGGCAGGTTTCAGCTATCGTGCCAGAGTGGAAGAGGCGGTGTCTGATTCGTTGTTTAGAGACCAGCAGATCAAGCAGTTGCGCCAGTCCATCAATACCATCCGCCTTGGCCTGGATCAGATTCGGGCCAAGCTGAATGATCTGGAGATAAAAGCACCGATTGATGGGGTTATCACCGAACTGAACGTCAATCAAGGGCAGATCGTCTCCACAGGAACGACCTTGGCTTCTCTGGAGGCAACTTCGGCTCACTATATCCAGGCGCAGGTGAGCCAGTTTTATCTACCGAGGCTCAATGTTGGGCAAGAAGCCCGTTTTTATGCGGGCAATGAGGAGATTTCACTGAGGGTGGACAGGATAAATCCCAAGCTTACAGGTGATTACATCCAGGTGAATCTGATGGGTGAGATACCCAAAAGCTTCAGGTCGGGGCAATTTGTCTCGGTGGAGCTGCTATCTGACAAGCGGGCGGATACGCTCATTCTGCCACAGGGACAGTATCTGGTGGACAGTGCAGAGCGTTGGGTTTTTGTTTTGGACAAATCCGGAAAGAAAGCCAGCAGAAGGGAGGTCACCTTTGGCTTCAAGAACATCCGCGATATAGAGGTTTTATCCGGCTTGAAGGCGGGTGAGAAGGTGATCACTTCATCATACAAGGATTGGCTAAAGAAAGACTATATTATCATCAAATAAGGAGAGAGCTATGCTATTTAAAAACGTCCTTTTTGCGTTGAAAACGTTCAGGAAGAACAGGGTAAGCCTTGGCATCGCTATCATCGGGTTAGCGCTCAGCTTAGTGGCAAGTGCCCTGATTCTATCCTATTGCCTATTTTACTGGAATCACGACAAATCCGTTTCCAATCAAAGCGAATGGTATCGGCTGAGGTTGAGCCATTCTTTTGAAGGCATCGAAGTGCATGAAAGCGGGTTTTATCTGCAGACGGCCGGTATGATCATAGGCGAGCTACCGCAGATAAAAGACCATGTGATCATGCACAACAACATTCTGGATATCAGCCTGAAGTGCGATGGCAAGAGAATCGCCATCAATGACGAATGCAGGGTTACCGCCAATCTGCCTGAGCACTATAAGATGCGCATTATCTATGGGAACAGGGATTCGTTGCTGGTGGACAAATCAAGCATGATCATCAGCAAGAGCTTTTCGCAGAAGTACTTCGGGAATGAGAATCCGGTCGGCAAGCAGATAATGGTGAGAGACAGACCCCGTTATGTGATCTCAGGTGTATTTGAGGATTTGCCCCAGAATCTGCATCTGCGATCCGATATTTATACCCTGATTCCCAGCTCACTCACCAGTATTACCGAAGGGGATGATTACCTGTTGACGGGGCATATCCGGGTGAGAATTCCCAATCCCCAGGACGTCCCAAAGGTTGAAGCAGCCATCAATAAGATGTTAGCCAGCAATGCGGAGCTGAGCAACCCTGGCGGCAGGAAGACCGTAAGTCTTGACCCGATAAGCAAGATTCACTTTATGGGCAAGCTGGAAGAAGATCAGCCCACCGTGAATCTCATGAGTGTAAATGCCGTGATGGTGATCGGAGCATTGATGCTGCTGGCGGCTATCTTCAATTTTATCAACATCGTAGCTCTATCCTGGCAGCAACGCAGGGATGAGTTTGCCGTCAGGAGGTCAGTTGGCGCACTGCGGCAGAATATCTTCGCACAATTGCTGACCGAGTATATCAGCTATTTCTTGATCGCAATACTGCTGAGCGGTTTGTTGTATCTCTTGGTAGCCAAGGTTTTCTACAATCTGGTGGGCTTTTACACTAATCCCACTCTTGTCCAGACATTAGTTGCTGTGTTGGGCATGATTTTGGTGGTCTTTATATCCGGCTTCCTCTCTGCGGGACACTTCTCCAGAGGTATGCTGAGCACAGTAGAGGAGCGCCACAAGAAGCGTGCCGTAGGGATTAAGGCTATTTTGTATGCCGAATTGGCGATCGGTTTCCTGTTTATTTCCCTTGCCGGTGTGATCGGTGTGGGTTACTCCTCGATCCTGAATCGTGATCCTGGCTTTGAGGCAGATAACACTTTCCAATACAAGTATGTTACGTTGGAAGGAATCGAGCATCCGATGTTTTATGAAAGCAATGCCTTGCGGGAGAGGATCAGGGCAATCCCGGGAGTAACGCTTGAATCTGCTACGAATTACAGCGTTGTTACCGATAGGTTGGATATGAATTCTGGCTTTTTCGAAGCCTACCTGGAATTGGGAAGCACAAAAGGTCCTCAGCAAATTATGGCGTATATGGTTGGAGCCAGCGCAGATTTCTTTACCAAGCGAAAGGTTAAGATTTTAAGCGGATCGTTGCCCACTGCTGATAAGATGAACGCAGTAGTCGTGAACCAGAGCTTTGTGGAGCGTTATTCCCAAGCTGATTCACCTTTGGGAAAGACGATCAGGCCATTGGGCGGCGAAGAAGGTCTATTCTTCGAAATCGCTGCGGTGGCGAATGATGCCTGGTTTTTCCCGGCACATATCCAGATGATTCCTATGATCTATGTGGTCAATCCGGGGCAGCTTCAGTTTTTCCAGATAAGCTATCAACCGGGGCAGAAATATGAAGTGTGGAGCAAGCTTGATAAGCTGTTCGAGGACGTCAGCAGCAATGGAGTATTGGGGTTCCGCTCGCTGGATGTGGCTGAGGAGTTCAGCCGTTTTTACCAGCCGGACAGAGTTTATGTGACGCTTACCATCTTGTTTGCCATCATCATCTGCGTGGTGAGCATCATGGGCGTCTATGCCGTGAGTGCACAACAGTTTTACCGGCAGTTGAAGGACATCGCCATCAGGAAGGCTTGTGGTGCGGAATTCCGTCATATACTGGCCTTGCTGCTCAAGAGCTATATATGGCTGTTTTGCGTGGCGGGCTTGGTCGGATTTATCGGTTCCTATTACCTGACAAAGCTGTTTTTCGCCAGGTTTGCTCTCTCGGTTGCCTACCCGTGGTGGGTATTGCCGCTGTCCGTGATAGTTTTGTTTATCGTGGTTTTCCTGCCCTTGTATCTGAACAGTCGCAAGGCCTGGAAAGCCGATCCAATCAAATACTTACAATCTGAATGAAGGAGAATATCATGATAACCATTAGTGATCTTAGCAAAGTTTACACCACAGATACAGTCGAAACGACAGCCTTGGACAGGCTGAATCTCAGTATTGAAAAGGGCTCTTTTGTTGCCGTAAAGGGGCCTTCTGGATGTGGAAAATCCACCCTGCTCCATATCTTGGGCCTGATGGATACGCCTACCGAGGGAAGCTACGTTCTCAATGGAACCCAGACAGAGTCCCTCAGTATTACTGAACGTGACCGCCTCAGAAGAAACACGATCGGCTTTGTCTTTCAAAAATTCAATCTGATCGACTCTTTATCGGTCTATGAGAATATAGAGCTGCCCTTGATTTACATGGGAGTTTCACCCGCCCAGAGGAAAGACAGGATTCAGAAGGTGTTGGAAAGGCTGGAGATAAGCAACCGTAAGAACCACTATCCTTACCAACTTTCGGGTGGACAGCAGCAGCGGGTTGCGGTCGCCAGGTGCATTATCACCGATCCCATGCTGATCCTGGCGGACGAGCCCACCGGGAACCTCGATTCTCTCAATGGAGAAGAGGTGATGAGGATCTTTCAGGACTTGAATGCGGAAGGTAGAACTATCGTAATGGTCACCCATGACGATAAATACGCAAGCTATGCCCAGAGGATTATCAAACTCCACGATGGACGGATAGTTCAGGAAGAGTAAGGTTGTGGGGTCGGTCGCCGGACCGACCAGGCCTTCAAATGCGGCGAAGCAGCTCTCTTTGGTGCGCAGGTTGTGCGGAAATGGTTAGTTTTGGAGCTGGCTAGGAAATCAGGCTGCGCCTGCTGGCGGCGGTATGGCAACCGCCGGCTACCTTCTTCCTTACTTACCCGCAGGGCGATGCCACGGTGATACTCGGGATTTTCCCGGGAGGCACCGAGTAATCACCGGGCGGCTAAGTAGGGACGAAGCAGGTAGTGAGGCAAAAACTCAACCTCTATAGAAAGAGTCTATCGCAACACTTGAGTTGAAATACCATTTGACAGAAAATCAATGTTTGGTAACAATGCCGTCGGTCTTGCGCCAAACCTGATTTTGAAGAAACAAGGATGAGAACAATGCAGCTTACTAATCTGAGAAATAAGGACTTGGAGCGTCTATAGCTCCGGGAGATTTGCTTATGAAGAAGGATATTCGCCTCATTTTTTCCATAATCAACAGGTATTTCCGGCGGTACCGGAAGCAGGTTGTCTTTGTGTTGTTGCTCATGCTGCTTTCCTCAGCGGTGAGCCTCATCGTTCCCTACACCACCAAGTATTATATAGATAAAGCTCTGCCCTCCAATACCATATCCATGGTTATCTGGGTTTTGGTGGCTTACTTTTTGCTTTCTGCTTTGGTAAGACTGATACCTATCTGGTATGGACGCATCCTCTGGAAACTCAATTTTATTGTGATTATGAAGATGCGGAAGGACGTCGTGTCCCGTATCCACAGGATGCCCTGGCTCAAATTTCAGCAGTATACGGAAGAATACCTCTTCAACCGGACCATACAAGACACGCTTTTCATTCATGAATCCTTTATCACCACCGCAATCAGGATGATCCAAAATACAACCCTCATCATCTTTGGCACGGTGTGCATCCTGGTTTTGAATGTGTATCTGAGCCTGGTGGTGCTGGCTATCATCGGCCTCAACATCTTTATTTCTCAATATTTTGGCAGGATTTTGGCGCGTCTTCAAGAGCCGATCATCGAGACTTATACCGTTCATAACAGTACTATCCAATCCACTATCAAACATACCTTTATGGTAAAGATCTTCAATCTCTACCGCTGGATAAATCAAGCCATCGTGAGCAGCTTCAGAAAATACTACCGGCTTGGCTGTAAATCGCTCAATTGGCACTATGCCGGCAGCTTCGTTAATTCCGGATTGCAGACCTTCTGCCGCACCCTGATCATGCTGATTGGCGGTATCTGGATCATCCGGGGCAAGTTTACCATCGGCTCGCTGTTTGCCTTTTTGGCCTACTATGAGATCCTCAATGCACCCGCTCTGGAACTGGTGGAGAGCATCATCAGTTTCAAGAAAAACTTGCCCGTCTATGGCAGGATAAACGAGATGCTGAATGCGCCCACGGAGTATGCTCTGGAGCCCAGAGAGAGCGTCTCTTTTGAGAGCTGCGTTTCGCTCTGTAACGTGAGCTTTGCCTACAGCGAGGATAGCGTGATCCTGGATGATGTATCCGTGGATTTTGAGGTGGGCAAGATTAACCTGCTCAGTGGCTCATCCGGAAGCGGCAAGACCACCATTGCCTCGCTTCTGTTGGGGATAAACCGTCCTCAGAGCGGAAAGGTCACCTTTGACGGGATCGAGATGGAGGATAGCAGGATTGAATCCATCCGGGCACAGAGCGCCTACGTGGAGCAAGAACCCGTCATGATGCACGATACCATCTACAACAACATCCTGCTTGGCAACAGGAAAGCCGGCGAGGAGGAGGTGATGCAGGCGGCGAAAAGTGCCTATGTGGATGAGTTTGTCGTCAAACTGACCGATGGCTATCAAACCAAGTTGGGTGGCGACGGCATCACGCTCTCCACAGGGCAAAAACAGCGTATCGCTTTAGCTCGCTGCATACTCAGAAATCCCAAGCTGCTGATCTTGGATGAGCCGGTATCCAACGTGGATCCACATAGCGAACAATTGATCTACCAGACAGTTAAGACACTGGCACCGGATCGGATCGTGGTCATCATTTCCCACAAGCAGGAGACGCGAGCGATCGCTGACGTGGTTTACCAGATCAAAGATGCAAAACTGAAGCTGCTCAACGAGTAAAAGGGGCATCACGAACCAGAAAAGAGTGTTTTTAGCTTTTCTCATTGACAGCATTGCAGACATTATTATAGTGGCATTCAAACAGTTGGTGCTACTAAATAGGTAAAAGGGAATCTCGTGAGAAGCGAGAGCGGTAACCGCCACTGTAAGCGACATTTCAGGGCTTGATCCTGTCACTGAGCTGTTCAGGTTTGGGAAGACTGGGTCGGTAAAAGGCCGTCGCGAGCCAGGAAACCTGCCACCAAAGCTTTCTGATGCCATACGGTTTATGTGGCTGAAGGCGAAGTAGTTCCCCTGAGAAAAAACACAATTCAAGGAGAACTTAAAGTCATGAAAAACAAAAGACTTTTACTCACGCTGTTGAGCATGTTTTTGATGCTCCAGCTCGCTGCTGCCTACATTTATGTGATCAATTCGGAGTCACGCACCCTTTCGCGGATCGACACCGAAACAAACGAAGTGAACAACAACTTTGCCCAATTGGGGCTCACCGCCAACCTGATGGACCTCGATGAGGATCATATCTGGGTGGTTTGCAGTGGAGACAACGCCATCTTGGAACTCGACCGTCACACCGGTGCCCAAATCCGCTACATCAACGTGGAAGCCTCTTCAAATCCCTATGACGTCCTCAAAATAGGCGACTACCTCTATGTGACAGGTCTTTTTTCGGATAAGGTCTACAAGATCAGTTTGGTAAGCGGCAGTGTGGTAGCCTCTCTGACCGTGGGCTCTGCACCACAGGGCTTGGCGACAGATGGGAACTACCTCTTCGTCACCAATACCGGCGGCTATCAAAACGACTTTGTCGGCTCCAGCCTCAGTGTGATCAATCTGAACGACTTCAGCCTGCAAACCACCATGGACCTGTGGACAAATCCGCAATTTGTGATCGTGCACGGGGATAAACTTCATGTATCCTGCACGGGCAATTGGGGTAACATCGCTGGAAAAGTGCAGGTGATCGACATTGCCACTTTGCAGATCGAAGCCTCGGTAGACTTGGGCGGTCAACCGGGCGGTATCTGGATCGCTGACGATGAAAGAGCACTGGTCGGAAACGGTTTGGGATTGGGCTATTATCTGTATATGGCGGATAGCTATCAGGTGATCAATGGCTACACAAATCTCTTGCAGCCAGGCGCTTATACCGTGGATGGAAACAGCGAGGAAATTGCGCTGCTCAAGCAGAATTGGGGAGACAACTCCATCCTCTACCTGAGAAACTACGACCTGACTCCCAAAGCGCAATACACCTTGGGTCATGCGAGTTCAGATCTGAAGTTTTACATCCCGCCCACCAGCAATGACGACCTGGTGCTGCAGCCGAAGATGAACGTCTATCCCAATCCCGCGCTCAAAAACGGCATCCTGAACTTTGAAAGCGAGGCCAAAGCAACCATGAAGGTGAGCGTCTACGACATCAAAGGACGCAAGGTCTTGGAAACCGAGAGCCTGAGCGGCAATGTGTCGCTGGATTTGGCCGGCAAGGGCTTGAGTTCGGGCATGTATCTGTATAAAGTGCAACAAAGAGACCGAATCAAATCGGGTAAGTTTATCGTCATGTAAACTTTATGAATATGCGGGGAGACAATGGTTCTAACAAAAAAGGCCTCATGATTGCCTCTTACGTGTGATACAGGCGTGAGGGGTGGCCTGGCTCCTTAATACAGTCTCCCCGTTTTTCACAAATTGGTTGACTTATTTTGCCTTGTTTTAGACTTGGCCCCGAGGCTAACTAAGAAGGGGAGCCCGGTTTAATAGGCACTTTTCATTACCTTAATCGTGCAACAGTTGCGGTTAGGTTGCCTTCTCCTTTTGACGGGCTCCCCGTTCTTTTACAATTTCGTTGACGTTTTTTGCTGTCTGTAGATCCTGACCATAGCATATTGTAGCTAATCAAATATGGGGAGACTGCTTGGTCGCGACCAAGGGTGCCATTTAAATGGACGGTCTCTCCATTTTAAAAATGAATTGACGTATTTGGGCACTTGTTTAGGGTGGCCTGAGTGGATAGCATCGTTATCCTGCGGTGTCTATCCGCTTATTATAATTTAAAATAACGCCTCAGGAGGTCTGAGAGATGAAAGCAATATTCACAATTGATGTAGAGGACTATTTCCACACTGTGGAAGGCCCGAACGTGCCCACGCGTGAAGAGTGGGATGATCTGGATCACCGGGTGGTGAAAAACACGCAAAAACTCTTGCGTATTTTGGATGACTATGGTGTGAAAGCCACGTTTTTTATCTTGGGTTATGTGGCTCAACATCATCCCGAACTGGTCAAAGAGATCGACGCTCGGGGTCATGAAGTGGCTTCACATGGGATGTATCACAAAAAGGTATCTGAGATGACGCGTGAAGAGTTTGCCGAGGATGTGGCCGCCAGCAAGGCGCTTTTGGAAGGCATCTGTGGCAAGGAAGTGATCGGCTTTCGCAGCCCGGGCTTTTCCCACTCGGAAGATATGAACTGGATGATGGATGTGCTTTATGATCAGGGCTTTAAATATGATTCCTCCGTCTTCCCCGGCCTCAGGTTTGACAGCGGAGTCGAGAGTGATGAGCTCAATCCCCATTGGATCAAGACTACCAATGGTAAGCTGTTTGAGATTCCCATCTCCGTCACGCCTGTGATGGGCAAGAATATCTGCTTTTTCGGCGGTGGATATTTGCGGCTTTTCCCGCAGAAACTGATCCTGAAGATGGTGGACAGGCTGGAAAGTCAGCATCAGACGCCACTTTTCTACATCCATCCCCGTGAGATAGACCCTAAGCATCCTCGCTTTAAGATGCAGCCGGTCAACTACTTCCGCTCCTATGTCAACCTCGATACCGTGGAGAGCAAGATCAGGGCTATCCTCTCGCAAAACAGCTTCGTAACCTGCGGAGAATACATGCACTTATATGAAACCGACAAGGAGCAGCTATTCAGCGAGGACAAGACTGCCGGCTTCTTCGATGGCTATGCCGAGGGCTTCGATTCCATCTATGGTTCCAAAAACAATGCCTTCTGGCGCTTTATCAACAAGCATTTTCGTAAAGCCATGCTCTATCGCTTTCAGGATGTGATCAATGCCTGCGAGGCTGGAGCGGATAAAACGGCTCTGGATGTGGGTTGCGGGCCGGGACAGTATATGGTGGCTCTGGCGCAGAAAGGTTTGGGGCATATTCACGGTCTGGATTTTGCGCCACTGATGATAGATTTGGCCAAGGAAAACGTGGCCAAGGCGCAGGTGCAAGATCAATGCAGCTTTGAGGTGGCAGACTTTTTGACCTACAAGGACGACAAACAGTACAACTATATGATCTGTATGGGATTTATGGACTACATCAAGGAGCCTGAGCTGGTGATTGCCAAGGCGTTGGAGCTGACAAAGGAAAAGGCGATGTTCAGCTTCCCAAAATCCGATGGCTTCCTGGCCTGGCAGAGGAAGCTTAGATATAAGCTCAGATGTCCCTTATACTTATACAGCGATGCTCAGGTGCACAAGCTCTTCTCTGGCTATCCGGGCTGGAAATATCAGATCAAGAATTGTGATCGGGACTACTTTGTGACCATGGAACGGGTCTAAAGGGCAGCCAATCCACTCATAGAGATATTTGCAAGCAGCGGAACTTCAACTCATTACGTGAGTTCGGGCTTCTGCTTGCTCATTTTTATACTTTTTGTAGTTGACAGAAATCCCAATCCGTGAGTGGTGTGAATAATTATCTAAATAACACGAGGTAAAATGGCTCGACTCTTCAGTAAGGACTACCATGAACGCTCGACGTCTTGGTACTTCAATCATGCGATCATCGCCTTGGAAGCCGGAAACTTGGAGTTTTGGCACTCGGTGGATGAGAAGGGAAACTATCACATCCGCTTTTTCCCTATCGAGGCGATGCGTAGCCATTTTTCTGATCGTTTGGACGTGGTTTTTGATCCCAAAGCTGAGCGTGTGTTGGAGCATGACTGCTCGGAATGCGGCACTTCGGAGGATTGCCGTCATTATCTCTCCGTGCTGCGCTATGCCTACCATCACCTCAATACGGACGACTTCGATGTTCCCGCCGTGGAAACACTTGTGCGCCACGACCTTAGAGCCAGTGATAATTGGAGCAAGTCGCTGAAGGAAGCCAAGCTGGATATGGAGGGGCTTTACGATCCCAAAGCGGATAAGGTGCGGCTCTACTACAATGATTTCTCCTTTCTAAACATCAACCAGCTCATCAATCAACTCAAGCAAGAACCCGAGAAGCCACACAAGGACATGGATTTATATGCCCAGAATCGGGATGCGCTCAGCCTACCCAAGATTCAGCTTCTGTTGTGGCTGAGCAGAAACCGAGCCGCTCAGAGCACGGTAAACAAGTTTTTCTCTGTGGATAAAGTCTTGCTGCCTGAGCTGATGCAGTATATCGCCAGATGTGAAGACTTCGTGCGCATCAAAGAAAGCGGTGAGCTGCTGTTCTTCCATAGTAGACCCTATCCCATGAGCCTGCGCATCGAAAGAGCTGGCAGAAGCAACTTTGTGGTCAAGCCAGTGATCGTGGAAGAGCTTTCTACCTACGTGGTGGGCTTTCCGCTTTGGCTTTTCTTCCGCAATGATGTCTATCAGGTGCACCTACCCTTGGCGGATGATGTGATCGCTAACCTGATGCGGCACAACCTGATCATCGCTCAAAAAGACCTGGTCTATTACCGCACGGTAGTGCATAAGGCGCTGAGAAAGCAGGATATCTACCTGGATTTTGATCCTGACATCGCTCTGCCGCAAATCCTGGATGACGATCCCAAGGTTCGCTTGGAGCTTAAGCGCTTGGACGATATATACCTGATCGAAGGAACGCTCAAGTATCCCACCGGACACACCATCCCGCTCTTCGTGACGCGCTTCAACTGCTCGCTTGTGCGCTGTGACTACGAACTGGACGGCGTGAGTGGCAATGCCTGGTTCTATCTGCCGCCACGGGTCTTTTCTGCTGTGGAGAAGCTCTTGGAGCTCTTTCCTGATGCGGATAGAAACAGGGTGCAGCAGTATTCACAGATCAGCTTTAGCGGCGAGGATGTGTTAGCCAAGCTGCGGGAGCGTGTCTTTGCCATGGGAGATGAGGATTGGGAGCTGATCATTGCCGATGATCTGGGACATCTCTTTGTCCAAAAAGTGCCGCTGCGGGTGGTGATCGAAGCTCGCCAAGGTGAACAGCAGGATTGGTTTAGCTACACCGTGAGCTATAGCTATCAGGACTTGAGCTTTACGCATGAGGAGCTACAGAAGTTTTTCAAATCTCAAGAGGAGTTTCTGCATACCGAGGACGGGCGCCTGATCTTCATCAGCAATCCTCAGATTTATGATGAGACGCAGCGCCTGATCGAGCGCAGTGAAGCGCATAAGGACGGAGTCTATTCTGCCCGGCTGAACGAGCTGCCCTACTATCAGAAGCTGATGCGGCAAAACCCAGCCATACAGCTCATGCAGGACGAATGGCTCAATCAGCTCTCTATCGATCTACAGCGGCGTCACTTGGGCCAGCCGGCTGTCTTGACTGCAAACCTGCAAAGCATCTTGCGCGGCTATCAAAAAGCAGGCGTGGCCTGGCTACAGATGCTCAGTCATTATGGGCTCAACGGCATTTTGGCAGACGAAATGGGCTTGGGAAAGACCATCCAGGCACTCAGCGTGTTGCAAGCCACCCCTGAAGGCCGAATCTCACTGCTTATCTGTCCCAAAACCCTGCTCTACAACTGGGTGGCGGAGATCGACAAGTTTCACACCAACATCCCGCATCTGGTGGTGGAAGGCGACAAACTCACCCGCGAGGAGCTGCTCAGCCAGCCCAACGTAAAGCTGCTGCTCATCTCTTATAGCCTCGTTTTAAACGATCTTGAACTGCTCAAGGATTTCAATTTTTACTACATCGTCTTAGACGAAGCGCAAAACATCAAAAACACCTCCGCACAACGCACCGCAGCCATCAAGAAGCTGAAGAGTGAAAACCGCTTGGCTCTCTCCGGAACGCCGATGGAGAACAGGCTCACCGAGCTTTGGAGCCTCTTTGACTTCCTCATGCCGGGCTACCTCAGAAACCTGAAAAGCTTTAAAGACACCTACGAAAAGGCGGAAGACCAAGAGCTGGCACAACAGCGTCTGCAGCGCATGGTGGCACCCTTCATCCTGCGCAGGATCAAGAAGGAAGTGCTCTTGGAGCTGCCGGATAAACAGGAACAGATCTCCTGGTGCAAGCTGGGCACGGTGCAGGAAAAGGCCTATCTACAGGTGCTGGAAAACGTCAAGAAGCAGCTCTTCCCCGCAGAAAGCAGCGGCGCCATCAGCTATATGCACATCCTTTCTGCGCTCACCAAGCTGCGCCAGATCTGCAACCATCCTCACCTGATCAATCCGGACATCAAGCCGGAACCAGCCTCCAGTTCCAAGCTGGAACAGCTCTTGCACCTGTTGGAGGAATCCTTGGAAGGCGGTCACAAAGTGTTGGTTTTCTCGCAATTTGTGCAGATGCTCACCATCATCCGCCGGGCTATCGAAGATTGCGGCTGGGATTACTGCTACCTTGATGGACGCACCAAAAACCGCATGCAGGTAGTGAATGAATTTGAGCACAATCCGGATAAACGCATCTTCCTGATCAGCCTCAAAGCGGGCGGCACCGGCCTCAACCTCACCGTGGCGGATACCGTGATCCTCTTTGATCCCTGGTGGAATCCCATGGTGGAAAACCAGGCGATAGACCGCGCTCACCGCATTGGCCAAACCAATAAAGTGCAGGTAGTTAGGCTCATCTCCAAAGGCACGGTGGAAGAGAAGATCGTGGCGCTGCAGCAGAACAAGCTTGCCATGTTTGAAAGCATCGTTTCCGGTGACAGACAGGTGCTCAGTTCGCTCAGCACCGAAGACATAAAGGCACTATTTGAATACTAAAAGGAGCTACACATGAAGCTTTATCCCATGTTAAAGTCCCTCGATTTTGAGAGGATGACCGGCACGACTGGCGAAGAGAAAGGTAGACAGGTGATCATGAATCATCTGCAGCAAATGGGCTTTACACCCGAAGTAGAACCCTTTGAATTTGAAGGTTTTGATCCTGGCACGGCTACCATCTCCGACGGCGAAAAGAGCTTTGAAGCCACACCCTACGGACTCTGCCCCGACGTCAGCGTTTCCGGCAAGCTGATTTACTTGGAAAATCTGGACGCCATCAAGTATAATCCCGGTGCTTACGATGATGCTATCATACTGTTTTATCATAGCGATAGCCGTCTCTACACTTTGAGTAAACTGGCCAAAGTGAAGGCATTTATCGGCATTTCTGCTCCCTACAAATCGGCCTATTCCTATTCACACCGGCAGAATCTACCCGCCGAGGAGAGCTTCCCCATCGCCATGGTGCGCTATGACGATGCAGAAAAGCTGATCAAGCTGGCGGGCAAAACCGTGAGCCTCACCATCAGGCAAAAGGTGGAAAAGCGCATCGGACACAACATTGTGCTGGATATCAAAGGCAGCGGCAAAGACGACGCCCTTACCCTGTTAGTGGGACATTATGACACCGTGGCGCGCTCGCATGGCTCTTGCGACAACGCCGCCGGCAGCGTTTGCATGATCAAAGCAATCGAGCAATTCAGCAAAAAACCGCCGCTCAGAGACCTGCGCGTGATCTGGTTCAGCGGAGAGGAATTGGGTTTACTTGGCAGCTATGCCTACGTGGAAAAGCACGAAGAAGAGCTGAAAAAGCGCTGCAAGCTGGTTGTCAACGTAGACTTGGCGGGAGATCCCATCGGCCGTAACGTCCTGTTTTGCTTAGGCACCAAAGAGCTGAAAGGCTATGCCAGCGGCATCCTCAAAGAAGAGGGACTGCTCTTCAGCGATAAACTCAGCCTCTATTCCAGCGACTGCATCCCCTTCAGCGTGCATGAAATTCCCTCCCTCAACTTGGCCAGAGTGGGTGGGAAAGCGCTCTATCACGGTCATACCGATCAAGACATTGCCAAACACTGCAGCGAACAGGGACTCACGGACGTCTATCTGGCCACCAAAACCATCCTTAGCAGAGTGCTGAATGCGGAGATGTATCCCGTGGCGGAAGGCATAGACGACTCCCTGCGTGAAAATCTGGAAAGATACCTCTGGCACTCCACCTTGGAGAAACCAGAGCTGAAGTGGACGGAGAAGTATAAGAAGTAGGCCGGGATCGCCAGCTATCTGAGTTCACCCAGCATAAAATCGCTAATATCCTGCGCAAACTGCTTCATAATCTGCTTCGTAAGCACATATTCCCCGCCTTCGAGATTGAAGCTGAGGCCAGGTTCTGCCAAGAGGTTGAGGTAGTTCCCCTCGGCGCGCTCGGCTGCGAGTTTGCCCAGTCTGTAGCCAAGGTGATTTTGGTAGCCTTTCAGGCCACTGATGCCGGGGCTGATGATGAGGAATTTGATCTTGGCGGCAGCGATTTTGTCGCAGACACTCAGGATGTTCTGACAGGCGGGTTCATCCAGTTGATCCTCATACTCACCGGTGATGGGCTCCGGAAAGCAATCTGAAAGCAGCACGATGGCGTTGGACATGCCCGTCACCTGAAATCTGCTGTGTTCCAGCGTCTGCAAAGCCATTTTGAGCCCATCCGCCAGGGGAGTTTTCCCTTTGGGCACCAGGGTGTTGATCGTTCCGATCACGTGGCGCACATTGATGGTGGGATGGTGCATGATGCGGGCGCGGTCATCCTGGAAAATGATCAGACCAAGCTTATCTTTGGATGCGCTGGCTTGAGCGGTGAGCACCGAGATGATCTTCTCCATGTATTTGAGGATCCACTTCACCGAATTGCTGATGTCCAGCACCAACATGATGTTGAAGCTCTGCTTGGATTGATAGACGGGGTAGCGGAAATGCCGCTCTGCGATGTTGATTTTGAAGGGCGCACGTGTGAAGGCTCCGTCTGTGATCGCCGCCTTGATGGTGGGATAGGTGCCCAAAGCTGCATTGTTGTAGCAGGTTGAAGTCCAGGTTACCACGGGTCCCGTGATGGGGCTCATGCCTGTACTATGTTTGAAACTGGTGATCTTCTTGCGTTTGAAGCCGATTTTGCCGATCTCATGCGTGCTCAGCTTGACATCGAAGGTGGTGCCGGACTGCTTGGCTTCCTTTGTCACTCCCTTGATCTGGGTTTTGGCTTTAGGCTCTTCCACCAGTTTCTTTCGCACGAATTTGTAGGCGATTCTGATCGCCTCTCTGAGGCTCAAGGGATCGGCAAACAGACGATCAAAGGGCGTGGGGAGGCCGTGTGCGAGTCCTCCCATCATTCGTTCTTCCAGATTGAAGTTGATGAACTTGAAATCAGGATTGGCGTAGATGCCATAAATTCCCTGCAATGCCTCAAGCGTTTCCGGCTTTTTCTCAAAATATTCCCAGATCTCGTCCCATTTCTTGAGCTCAGCCAATTCTTGGGCTGTCAGCTCTTGATGCTGAACCTGTTTGAGTATGAGTTTGACCAGACTCCGCCCCGGTGGCGAGTCATCGTGAGCCCCGCTGCTGAGGAATAAACTCAGCTCGGCGAGGCTTTCCCGGATTTTTTGGATGGGGAGAGGTGCCCTCCTTTCAGAATGCTGAGATTCTGCACATCATATTCCATGGAAAATGCCTGCTCCGGCTCTGCGTCTGCTGTTATGCCCTCAAACCAATTGTCGATATCAGAGGCTTCCACCGCTTTCTTCAAGCCACCATCACGCGTGCGATGCAGCAAAGCAAGCTTCATCGCCATCTTGATGTGTTTGGCTTCCACTTCGGGCTTCAATTCCAGAGCGGCGTAAGCGATGGCAGTTTTGACGATTACGATCTCCGGTCTATGCCCATCAACCTGATAGTGGACGCAGAAATCGACCACACTCTTCACCAAACCCGCAGGGATCTTGGTCTCAGGCAGCCTTTCACGGGCGGTGATGATGGATTGCTTCATCATCTCGCTCACGTCTCTGAAGCTGGCCACAAACTGCGCCGGATCATCTTCAAAAGCGTAGTTACGGCGGATGATTTCCAGCCTGTCCTCCACGTTGCTGACGGTGCGAATGGTCACAGAAAGCGGGAAACGGTCTAAAATCTGAGGCCGGAGCTCGCCTTCTTCGCTATTCATGGTGCCGATGAGCAACGATCTGGAGGGGTGTTCCACGGAAAAGCCCTCACGCTCAACGATATTGACGCCCGAAGCCACCACATCCAGCAGGCTGTCGGTGATGTGATCCGGAATCAGATTGATTTCGTCGATGTAGAGTATCTGGCGATGCGCTTTGGCTAAAAGACCCGGTGTGAAGAGCTTTTCACCCGTCTTGAGCAGCTTTTCCACGTCAATCCTGCCAGAGAGATTCTCTTCGGAGATGTTCAGGGGCAGATTAACCACCTCCACCTCTCTTTCCATCAAGGCAGGGCTCTGGTGTGAGCGGCAAAATGAACACCAGCTCTGGGGTTCGTCTGGGGAACAATTGTAACTGCAACCCTCATGCACCCGGATCAGAGGCGCAATCTGAGGCAGACCGTAAACGGCTGTGCTCTTGCCGGTTCCCTTGGTTCCACGAATCAAAACGCCGCCGATGCGGGGATTGACCAGATTCAGGATCAAGGCCAGACTCAGGTCGTCCTGACCGATAAGCGCCATAAACGGGAATCGTAATTTCGTCATGTGAACTCCTTATTTATCGAAATCTGCGTGCAGCGATTGTTTCTGGACGGGGGATATGAGTCAAGGGATTTCTTGGTATGGTCGCTTCGGCGAGCGACCGTACAGCGAGTGCCCCTGCTCCTTCCTTGCTTAGCCTCCCGGTGATTACTCGGAGCCACTCGGGAAAAACCCGAGTATCACCACGGCATCTCCCTGCGGGTAAGCAAGGAAGAAGGGGGTGACGAGGCAAAAAGCTCAACCTTAGAGAGCCTATTGCATTAGGTGGGATAAACTGAATGAATTCAGTAAAAACACCGGCCCAAAGACAGAAACTTCTTGACTCCAAGCTGATCCTGCTTAGAATATCTTAAAACTACTGAGAGGTGAAGAAATGAAACTTACTTTTTTCGGACACGCCGCTTTTGGCCTTGAGACCAAGGATGGCGTGCGCATCCTGATCGATCCCTTTATCAGCAAAAACCGTCTTTCTCCGGTCAAGGTTGAGGATCTAAAGGCGGATTATATCATCGTCACTCATGGTCATGACGACCATTTGGGCGATACGCTCCAGATAGCGGACAAGGAAAAGACTCTGATCATCACAGTGTTGGAGCTGGCTCACATTTTGGCCAAGAAAGGCTACCGGACTGAGGCGATGCAGATCGGCGGTGCCTATAACTTTGAATTTGGCAGGCTCAAGTTTGTCATGGCTCTACATGGCAGTGCCACGCCGGATGGTCAATATGCCGGTTTGGCTTCGGGAGTGGTTTTGACCATTGAAGGCAAGACCATCTATCACCCTGGCGACACCGGTCTTTTCTACGATATGAAGCTGATCGGCGAGATGAATAAGATCGACTATATGTTTGTTCCCATCGGTGGCTACTTTACCATGGACATCACGGATGGCGTGAAAGCGGCGGAACTGGTGCAGCCCAGATATGCTATTCCCATGCACTACGACACCTTTGATCTGATCAATGCAGAGCCAAAGGAGTATGTGGAGAAGGTGAAGCAGTTGGGTATAGATTCCATGATCCTCAAGCCGGGGGAGAGCATTACCTGGTAGGCTAACGCTCCATAGACTAACAGATTATAATAAAAGACGGCCTCGAATATGGGGCCGTCTTCTCATAGCTGAAAAGATTACATACTCTGTGCTTTGGCGGGTGGGTTGTAGTGGTGTTTTTCGTAGGTGTAGACAAACTTCTGGCTTCCCGCTTCGGTGATGTTGATGATCTTGGCGGCAGCCAATTCCACTACGTCTAGGTAGTCGATGGTATTCAAGCCACCTGCTGCATCGCATTCTCCGTTTTGGATCTGGGTGAGAATGCCCTGACGCAGCCTCTCATAATCATCCATAAATACGGCCTCAAGCTGAACAATCTCCGTAGCGATATCAGGGTCGAGATGATCCAGATAGACCAGAGCCAGTTCTATCATCTTCTGCAGTTGGTTGTGCATGGCGGTGATGGTGTCTTTAAAGTCATCTGACAACGGGGCGCCCTGATCCATGATCTGGTAGTTGAGGATTTGGTTGATCTCCAAGGTGTAGTCGCCCAGCTTCTCAATGTCGTTCACGGTGTGCAGCAGTGCGGGAATCTTGATGATGATGTCTTCGGAATTGGTCTTTTCATTGACGGCGACCAGGTAGACGGTGATCTCTTTCTGCAGTTGGTCGATGGCGGATTCGACGCGTGAGACGCGCACCTGCTTTTTGTAGTTTCTATCCTTGAAAGCCTCGTAGGATATGGTCTGTCCCAGTTGCACCAGGCGCAACATTTCCTTCATCTCTTTGATGCTCTGTTTGATGGCCAGGTAAGAATCGCCCACCATGGTGTAATTTAGGTGTTTAGGCTCGCCCATGCTGGCTTCATCGTCTTTATCATCCGGGATGATTTTGGTGGCCAATTTGGCCAGATAGCCACTGAAAGGTAGGAAAGCGATGGTATTAAACACGTTGAAGAGGGTGTGACCGTTGGCGATATGGCGTGCCACGTTTTCGCCATTGAAGACGTCACCGGCTGTGATCATATTTATAAAGCGGGTGTAAATGCCCAGATAGGTCAAGATGCCGATAAAGATGGTGCCGATGGTATTGAAGAGAGTGTGTACGAGCGCTACTTGCCTGGCGGCACTACCAGAATTGAGGCAAGCCAGCCAGGCGGTGATGGTGGTGCCGATATTGTCTCCATAGACCAGAAACAGAGCTCCTTCAAAGGTGATGAGGCCGTTTGCCGCCAAGACCATCACTATGCCCACGGAGGCTGAGGAGCTCTGGATGAGCATGGTGAAAATGGTTCCAGCTAAGATGGCTAAGAAGGGATTGGTGGAGAGTTTGGCCAATATATCCCGGGCGTAGGCGGAATTCTTGAGTCCGGTCACGGAGTCGGACATGATGGTTAATCCCAAGAAAAGCACACCAAAACCGATCAGGATCATACTCCAGTTTTCCATGGCTCTGCTTTTGCCAAAGAGCAGCATGACCATACCGATGATCACAAATAACAGGGCAAAATCACCGATGTTGAAGGCAATCAACTGGGCGGTTACGGTGGTGCCGATATTGGCGCCCATCACCACACCCACAGCTTGTTTGAGGGTCAATAAACCTGCATTGACAAAACCTACCAACATCACGGTGGTGGCAGAACTACTTTGGATCAGGGCGGTGATACCCAAACCTACGATTACACCGCGCAAAGGTGTGTGGGTGAGCCGCCTGAGAATACGACGCATCTGAGCTCCAGCAACCAATTGGATGTTGTTGCTCATCTTGTTCATGCCAAAGACAAAGAGCGCCAAGCCTCCGATGAAGTTGATGATGTCTAAGAAATTCAAAATAACTCCAATAACAGGGTTTTTGAGGGGGTTAACAGGTGACGACAGCGCCCATCTGCAATGTGATGCAATGCAGATCCATGAGGCCGGAAAAGGTGCCAGTATCTTGTAATCATAGTAGTTAAGCGCAATCTAAGGGTCATGTGTTGATCAAACTTGATATAAAGTCTTGAGTGACGATCGCATTGTTTTTTATAGAGCTATCCTGTCAAGGCTTTTCGGAGCGTTTTCCGGTGGTCGAGAGGCGGCAAAGGCAGTGGTGATCAGGGTTTAGGGCGTTTTGAGAATTGTTAAGTTTTTATAAAGAAGTGCTAAATCTGGGAGTGAGGATGGGGGTGAGCCGCCAAAAATATAAGGGGAAAAAGAAAGGGTGCATAGGAGTCTGCACCCTTCTTGACAAGGCTCGCTCAGCAGTTCGAGCCTCGTTTGAGGAGATGGATCATGAAAACAAAGTTTACATAAAGAAGAAGAGCTTTACCGCGATGGCGATGAGGATGGCGGAATTGATAGCCAGCCACCACAAGAGCTTCAGTTGGAAGCGGCGGGTGTTTTCTCTTTGGTCTTTGACGTTCTTTTCCAGTTTTACCATCAGGTGTTCGATGGTGGAAAGCTGCTCCCGGCTTTTATCAAACTTCTTGATGTTTCTATCGTGGGCAGAGTCGCGTCTGAAGTGGCGTAATACTTCAAATATTAACGGGATAAAGGTGGGGATAAAGCGATTGAATTTGCTTGCCATGCTTTTGCTCCTTATTAGAATTTGTATCCCACGTTGACATGGGAGGTTGAGGGCAGAACATTGTGAAAGCTGTAGGAATAGTCTATCTCTACGCCACGGAAATTGAGGCCAAGGCCGAGGTTGTAAAGAGCGGGGTTGTGATGGATGCCGGCGCGCAGGGTGAGGGGCTCGAAGATTCTGGCTTCCACGCCGCCCATAAACTCGGTTTCTTTGGCAAAATCCTTCTTCAGCTCGATGGAGGTGGTTACACCGTCATAAGGTTGATAGGCGATGCCCAAGGCGAGTTTGGAGGGGAGATCGTGTTGATTTTCATTGCCCATGCGAGCTTTGAAGAGATTGGCCACGGTAAAGCCAAAGCGGGTGCGTCCATGCAGGATGGCGCTGGCGCCCAGGTCCAGCGAAAGAGCTTTGTCTGTGTCATCTTCATCATCGAAGGCGAGGTGATGGAAGTTTCCGGTGTATCCCAAGCTGATGGTGGAATGGATATCGTGTTGCAGCACAAAGCCATGGCTAAAGCTAAAGGTCTGCTCTTTCATCAGATCCACGTCTTCAAAAGTGACGCCGAAGAAGCGGGCTCCAAAGCCCATGCTTCCCCATTTTTCGGGTAGTTTGATCGCTGCGGCGGCGGTGCCGTGTTCGGCAAATTTCTGGCTGTAGAGCTGGGCAAAGCCGATCTGCAGATGGTTGTCGCTTTGTGCCAAGCCTGCGGGGTTGAAGAAGATGGAGCTGGCATCATCGGCCACAGCGGTAAAAGCTCCACCCATGCCTCTGGCCCGGGCAGAGGGGATGTAGTCATCAAACACAGCGCACAAAAGAGCTGCCTGCAGGAATAGGATGGTGATAATGATGTATTTTTTCATGGTTCTTTACTCCGCTTATTTGAGCTTGGATTTGATCACGATGGGTTGAACGGCTTTGAGGGTGCCGCTACCGGCTCTATCTATCAGCTCCAGATGGCAATAATACAGGCCAACGGGTAGCAGTCTCATATTGGTGTCACGTCCATCCCAACTGATCTTTTCGATTCCTAAGGAGCTGGAGATATTGGTGTTTACAGGTGTGGCGACCAGGCGTCCCTGTCCATCGTAGATGCGCACCACGGCTCTGGTATTGATGCCCGTGGGGCCGGATTTGCAGCCGTATTCGATGTTGATCTTTTCGTTCATGCTGGGGTCGAAGGTGTTTTTGCTGCCGGTGTCAGTTCCGATGCTCAGGTGAGCGATCTTTTTGGTGATCTTGGTGAGAATCTTGCCGTGGAATAGGGAAAGGATATCGGTATTATCATAGCGGAAGCTATTGATATTGATGAAGGCTTCGCCATAATCTTTGGTTTCAAACATCAGATAAAAGAGCGGCAAGTCATTGTCGGACGAAGTGATGGGCTCTTGGGACAGATACTCGATGGTGACCTTGTCTCCGGAAGCCGAAAGGGTGAAATCCGGGTTCATGGGTGTGATGGTGCTGTCGTCCGTTTTGATGCCTTGGAGGAGTAGCTTGCTGCTGTCAAAGGAGATTTCCGCTTTGTAGCTTGAGACATACCAATTGGGTTTCAGGCGGGTGGTGTTGACGGGCACATCCACCAAGCTGCCGAATTCAGCATTGATCACGGGGATGGAAATGGCGGAATTGGCAACGTTATCTTGAAATATCATGTCCTGCATGTCCCTGGGGTTCAAGCCAAATTCGTTTGGTTTGTTTGAGTTTCCACGTCCATAATCCACCACGCCCCGGAATCTGGCAACAGTCTGGCCTATCGTCATCGTCGGCCAGGTGAAGCTGCCGGGTCTAAAGCATTGATCGTCTATCTGGCAGGGAGCGGTGCTGTTGTTTACGTAAAACTCATTGTCACCATCGGGTAATGTGGTCACAATGACATCTTCCACTTGGACAAATACGCTTTCCCACATTTCTCCATTGGCTAAGGTCAGTTGATCGGTGGTGATGACGCTGACCGGAGGCATCGGATGGTTGCTGGAGAGTATTTGAAAGTTTGAGACACTGGTCAGCTCGGTAAAACCGTAATACTCCGTGACTTTGCCGTTCATCTGCACCAAGTCTCCTCTGGAGGGAACGTTGCGGTTGTCAAATATATAAAGTCCGCTCCAGGGGCCGCCTTCCGGGTCGCTGATCATGTAGCCGACGTAGTTTTCGTTGCTGCTTGACCAGAATCTTTCTGCCACTACGACACCCTGCACGGTCACGGTTTGGTCTTTATAGTTCGAATCGCCGTTGGTGTTGGTTGTTTCTTGGATATCTCTACAGGTGAGCACCTGTGCCGTCAAGCCCGTCAGCAGCAAAAGAGAGATTGCTATGAGAAGGGACTTTTTCATCTATAACTCCTTGTAATCAATTTTGATGGTTGGGTTCTTGTTTTTGGGAAGCAGCGGGGACATCGCTGGGCGTCTCCTCGCTCTCGAGCGGAGCTTTCTGCTTTCCACTCACTAAAATCGTATCTATGATCAGCAACACCATGCCGATGAAGATGGCACTATCGGCCACGTTGAACACGGGAAAGCGTTGCATGCCAAACATATCTGGGATGTCAAAATCCAAAAAGTCTGTGACCCCGCCTCGGATGATCCTGTCTATCAGATTGCCCAAAGCGCCGCCCAAGACGAGACCCAGACCCCAGACCTGAATCTTGTGAAAGGCTTTGTGGAGCAGATAGATGATCAAGACTGTAGCCAAGAGCGAGGTGGCAATGAAGAAGATGCGGTTGTAGCTGTCATTGGGTAAAGACAGGCTGAAGGCAGCGCCCGTGTTTTGCAGGTGAGTAAAGCGTAAAAAGCTGCCCCAAATGTCGATGGACTGATATGGATACAGGTGACTGCGGATGAGACTCTTGGTCAACTGATCCAAGCCGATGATCACGATCATGGTGATCCAGGCAGGGAGGGTGCTAATCTTCTTCTTCAAGAGTGGATGATCCTCTTAGCGTCTCTGACGACGTTTCTTGTCTTCCATCTTCTCTTTGCAGTCTATGCAATAAGTCGAATAGGGAAGCATCTCCAAGCGGGCTTCGGAGATCAGCTCTCCACACATTTCACAATTTCCATAGTGACCATCGTAAAGGCGGCGCAATGCGTCATTGAGCTTGCGGATCTTCTTGCGCTCCTCTTCCATGAGCATCACGTTTTGCTCCATCTGGTTGGTGTCAGAACCTTGGTCTGCCTGATGGAAGGCATAACTCGAAAGATCGCCGCTATTCTCCCGCGCACCTTTGCTCTGGGTGTTGCTGATGTCCTCCAGATAGGCGATGCTTTCTTTAAGTTCTTTTTGGATAAGCTCTTCAAAGTATTTGAGCTTCTCTTCTGAGTACTTCTTTTTGGCCATTTCGCACTCCTTGGCTATCACATTTTTCTGTTTAAGCCACCTAAAAAACAGGGGGCATCGGTGTCAACAAAAAAGATTGTTAAGTTCACAAATCGCTCACTAAATGGTGTAAAATCGTCTTGAGGTGGACGGATGATTTAGCTGCATTGGCCTGTATTTCCGCTTGCGAATGCTGCTCATCGTGAAAGAGGTTGCTGTAGTTTGTCACAATGGAAAAAGCAGCCACTCTCAAGCCGGCATGACGGGCGGCGATCACCTCAGGGACGGTTGACATGCCCACCAAGTCTGCTCCCCAAGAGGCAAAAGCGGCGCATTCGGCCTTGGTTTCCAAGCTGGGGCCGGTTACCGCTAAATAGATTCCCTGATGCAGGGTGATGTTTCCTGCCCGGGCGATCTCTTGGCAGCGCTGGATGAAGCCGGGATCATAGGCCAGGTTCATGGAGGGGAATCTCTCGCCTAATTCATTGATGTTTTGGCCGATCAGGGGATTGGTGCCCATGTGGTTGATGTGGTCGTAGATCTGCACCAAGGCACCGGGGGCCAATTCTTTGCGCAAACTGCCGGCTGCATTGGTCACGATCAGGTTGGGGATGCCCATCTGACTCATCACACGGGTGGGGAAGACCACGGCGTGCATGGGATGGCCTTCATAAAAGTGGAAGCGTCCCTGCATCACGAGCACGGGTTTGCCGTTCAAGATAGCCAGCACCACATTACCTCTGTGAGAGGGGGCGGTGCTCTGGACAAAGCCTGGCACTTCGGAATAGGGGATGGTGGCCAGCACTTCCATGTCATCCGTGAAGCTGCTGAGTCCCGTTCCAAGGATCAAGCCGGCTACAGGTTGGCGCTGGAGTTTATCCTTGAGCCAAGCGGCTGTCTGGGTGAAATCTGCTTGCATCTTTGTTTACTCTTTGCGGTTTTCAGGCTGCGCTTCCGCCTTGTTGGGGTTGATTTCTTCCTTGATCTGCTTAAATTCGCTATCCAAGACCCTTTCGGTGTCGGTAGTGAGCAGCGGGTCTCTGCTGATGCGCTCTTGGAAGGTCTGCAATTCAGCGCTGAACTGCATCAAAAACTGACGCTTCTGCTCCTTGAGATGCAGGTATTGTTGTTCCATGGCGCCCAGGTATTGTTTGGCTTCCTGGATGGCGCGCTTGGCCTTGAGCTCGGCTTCATGGATGATGTTTTCCGCTTCCTTGCGAGCATTGGCGATGATGTCTGCCTTGGTCTTTTCCGCAAAGACGAGGGTGCGACTGATCAGCTCTTCCCGGCGCTTGAGGTCTTCCACCGCAGAGCTGGCCTGAACCGCTTCCTGTCTTACTTCATTTTGCATCTGTTCCCGGCGGGCAATCTCACGTGCCTGCGCTTTTTGGGCATCTTCCATCTCGGTGGCAAGTTGATCCAAAAAAGCCCGCACTTCCTTCTTTTTGTAGCCGCCAAATGAGCCGCTAAATTCCTGATGACGAACGTCTAATGGTGTTAAAGCCATATGTAACCTCCCTTAAATTAGATTAAACCGTATAATAAGCCGCTGATGAGCCTGAGCAAAAGGAAAAGGATGATGGGCGAGATGTCCAGGCCCATGGAAGGCAGAATCCTGCGGATAGGCGCCAAGAGCGGTTCGGTAATGCTATAGAGAAAATGATAAAACTTGTTGTCGGGGTTTTGGATAAACCAACTCAGCAAGACCCTGAGCAGCAGGATCCAGTAATAGACCTCGATCAGCCTGATGATAAAAATGACTATCACTTGAAAAGGTGCGTAATACATCCTAATCCAAAACCTCATGACAGTTACGGCAGCGGGCTTCATAAGCCTCGGTGCTGCCCACTAAAATTTGCTCACCTTTGGCGATGGTGCGCTGGGTTCTATTGGCCGGATTGCCGCATTTGACGCAGATGGCCAGGTTTTTGGTCACATATTCCGCCACGGCCATGAGCTGAGGGATGCTGCCAAAGGGTTCGCCCCGGTAGTCCTGATCCAGACCGGCAACGATCACTCTGTATCCCTTGTCCGCCAATCTGTTTACCACGCTCACGATCGAGGGTGGAAAGAACTGAGCTTCGTCTATGGCGACGATCTTCACGTCCTCGTCCAAATGCTCAAAAATCTCCTCAGGGTCATTGATGCAGATCGACGCAGCCTTCATCTGGGAATGGCTCACGATGCTGTTTACATCGTAACGGTCATCTATGGCTGGCTTGAAAACCAACACCTTCTGCCTGGCATATTCAGCCCTGCGGATTCTGCGTATTAGCTCTTCCGTCTTGCCGCTAAACATGCTGCCACAGATCACCTCAATCCAGCCCGTCTTTTGGTTTATTATGTTCAAAATCGTCTCTCACTTTATCAATTTAATGCAGATTGCAATGCTATTTAAGAGGCTGTTTTTGTCAAACAGAATTCATTGACCTGGGCTTCTATTTTGAGGGTGAGGTCACAAGCCATACAAGTAATGGGCGATTATGCCTGCTGCAACCGACACATTGATGGATTCACTTTCCGGTTTCATCTCGATGCTAACTGTCTGATGGCAGAGCTTTTTGATCTCGTTATTGATGCCATGTGCTTCAGAACCCAGTACGATGAGTGTGCTCTCATTTTGGGAAAAGCTGAAGTCCCGCAGCTTGAGTTCTGCTGAGGCTTCCGTGCCCACGATGCGCCAATTGTCTACCTCAAGTTCATTGGGAGAAGCGTGGCAAAAAGGCAGGCTATACACCGCTCCCAGAGAGGCGCGGATCACTTTCGGTGAGCTGATTTCAGCGCAGGCTTCACTGAGCAGGATGGCATCCATACCAAAGGCTTCGCTGAGGCGGAAGATGGTGCCCAGGTTGCCCGGATCGGCAATCCTATCCAGATAGAAAGCCTTGCGGAAGGCTACTTTGGATTCCTTTGGCAAAGCATACAAGCCAGCTACTTTGGGAGGGCTATCCGTATCACAAAAACGCTTGAGCTGGAAGTCCTTGCATTCATAAGCGACTATATCATCCGCCATTGAAAGGTTTCCCAGATCAAAGGCTGCCACATGATAGATCTCAGATGGATAGACGCCATAAATCGCCAATTGATTCATCAGGCGCAGCCCTTCCAGGATCACCTGACCGGATTGTTCACGCTCTTTTTTGTCCTTGAGGGAGGCCAAGGTTTGCACCCTGTTTTTGCTCAAAAAAACACTATTCATTCTTGATTCCCTAAGCTCTTATTCTTTCAGATATCTACAAAGTTATCCACACAAACTGTGGACAAAGCTGCCTTTGTAACTTCTTTATATATCAGCATGTTACAAAAGCACCTTAAGTTAGCCAAAAAGTTATCCACAGCTTATCCACAAGAGCGTTAATGCTTGATTGCTCATAGAATTGTAAGCTTTTCTTTACAATTCCGACCCTTGATTTTGAGGCGGATTTGGTAGACACCGCGAGGCACTTTTCCCAGCAGCGACCAACTGGCAAAAGGCAGGCTTCCTTCAAATTCAGCCACGTTTCCCAGGTCATAACTGCCCAGTTTCTGCCCTTTTAGGTTATAGAGTTCCAGCTTGGCCGCACCTGCGAGGTCTTCAGGGACATACCAACGCAGCATCGCCGTATCTCTGTTCCGCACCGGATTGGGGTGTGATTGGATACTCAAGCCAGCTTTGGGAGCTTCAATCTCAAACTCTACAGAAGAGGAATAAGGGCTCTTGTAGCTTACTCTGTGGATCCTAATCAGGGCATCATCTTTGAGGGGTATGCGGATGGAGACCTGCTCCTGCAGCCATTCCAATGGATATAAGTGTTGGCGAATCACATCGTCATATTCAATGCTTACCTCCAGAGTGGTGTCATCCGGATAAGGAGGCAGGTTGAGCTTTGCCAACACAGAACCCAGTGAATAGTTTGTCGAGACCAAAGCGGGCGGCTGCAGCGGCACACAGTCTTCCCGTGGGAAGGCATTGTAAAGCGTGCTGATCCAACGATATTGGGAAAAATCCAGCTTCAGATACAGAGTCCAGAATGCCTCAAAATACTGCCAATCCCAAGGGAACCAGATCGCTGCTCCACCTATATCTGCTGCATGGGTGAGGTTACCTTTGTGGACGACTACAGCTTCCCAGGCTGCCAGCACCGCCCCGGCATCTTCCTGCATCAATACGTTCGCCGGATTCGTGTTCACTTTGCCAAAGTATTCATAGATATCCACATCGCAAAAGCCGTGATTCATCTCATAACAACCCGCTCTGAGAGTCAGCAGCTCCGGTGCACGATAGCGATGCTTGAGGCTAAAGCGTTTCAGCTCTTGCAAAAAGGCTTCAAAAGGCTGCATCCTCACCGCCGAGCAGGTGACCGGCAGGGGATAGTCCTGCGGATTTTGGCTGCCATGGGTATCATAGGATTCGAGATAGGCATCCACGATCTGACTGCAGACGTTTTCCGGTGTCAAGATGCCATCAAAAAAAGCCATCATATGCTGATAGGGGAAGCCGGTGTAGGGCACCTCATCTTCGGAGCCAATGATATAATCCGCTACGTTTTTCAGCTCGGTGAGCACTTCCACGCTCTGCATACTGCAGGCATCGAGGATCAGGATATCTATCTGAGGCAGGCCGGTAAGCGCACCTTTGAGCTGGCCATTGGAGACGCTGAGCTGGCTCTGGGCTCCGTCATCGGGACAGATCCACTTCCCGCTGCCGTCTTTGAACCAATTATTGCCATGTCCCCAGATGATAAGTGCCCTTCTATCTGAGGGATAGCGCTTGAAGCCCCAAGTGGCAAAATCGTAGAGAGTGCGTTGATCACCGCTATTGATGGGGCCCAGATTTTGGATCAGAGGCGAGGTGATCTGAGGTGAATTATCCGCTCTGATCAGGCGTCTTTGACCGCCCGGATAGGCTGAATCTGCCGGCAGATCGCTCTGCACCACCAAGGTCAGATTGGCGGGCAAAGCGGCAGCTTCCATATCGTTGATGTTTTGGATGGCCGCTTCAGAAAGGTTGTTATCGCCGGCGATGTAGACCAGCACCGTCCAGCTTTCTGTAGTATTTGCACCCAGATGCAGGGCAAAAAGGAAAAGCAGCCAAGCGAGCATGCCTGGCTTGCTTTTCAAACTGGGATAAGACATATTGGGATAAGGGTTTAATAGTCTTTGGCTTCTTCCAGGCCTTCGAGCACGCGCACGCCGCCCATGGCGAGTGCTTCCATCTCTTTTTCGCCGGGGAAGAGCTTGATGGGAGCGATGAATTCCACTCTTTCGCGCAGGGTCTGCACGATGAGATCGTTGTAGACCAAACCGCCGCTCATGCTGATGCAATCTACCTTTCCTTTGAGCACCGTGGCGCAGGCTCCGACTTCTTTTGCCACCTGATAGCACATGGCGTCTTGGATGAGTTTGGCTTTGGCGTCGCCTGCTTGGATGCGTCTGCTTACCTCGATGCCGTCATCCGTGCCCAAATAAGCCATCCAACCAGCGGTTTTGCTGAGGTGGTGAGTGAGCTCTGCCTTGGTATAATTGCCGCTGTAAGCGAGGTCCAGCAGGTCGCCGATAGGCAGAGCCCCAGCTCTTTGAGGTGAGAAGGAACCCATGCCCAAGAGGGCGTTATTGACGTCCACGATGCGGCCATTCAGGATAGCTGCCACCGAGATGCCGCCGCCCATATGCACACCGATCTGGTTGGTGTGTTCGAGGGGTTTGCCTAAATCTTTGGCACAGAGTCTGGCGATGTAACGCAGGTTTAGCGCGTGCATCAGGGATTTGCGTTCGATCTCTGGAATACCGGAAATGCGGGCGATGTCGTCAAATTCATCCACTACCACGGGGTCTACGATAAAAGCGGGGATATTGAGCTCTTTTCTGATGGCGTCGGCGATGAAGGCACCCAGGTTTGAGGCGTGAATACGTCCCCAACGCGTTGGATCCTTCAAATCTTCCAGCATCTGAGGCGTGATTTTCCAGGTGCCACCAGGAACCGGACGCACCAATCCACCCCGACCCACCACACAATCCAGGCTGTCCAAAGGCACATTGTGCGAGGCCATGGCGTTTAACACCAAATCCTTACGAAAGTCATACTGTTCGATGATGCCAGCAAAGGGAGCCAGCTCTTCCGGAGTGTGACGTAAAACCTCTTCAAAGACCGGTGTTTCCGAATCATAGACGGCAATCTTCGTGGATGTGGATCCAGGGTTGATAGCGAGAACGCGATAAGACATAAATCCTCCTTAGGATTCAATTTATATAGTTTAAGCAAGGCTTGCAATCAAGGCTGTTTTGTCAATGAGAAAAGTGACTGTCCTTAAGATTTAGCCCAGATAACACAGTGAATCCTGTCATAAACCCACATAATGCCGCGAAAACTGTTGTGCATAAAGGAGCGGTCGCTGAACCGCCGCTTCCCGAGTGGTCAGTAGTCAGTCGCTGACGCTCGTTTCGGGGTGCCTGCGGCGTGTATCAGGTACGGTCGGTTGCCATACCGCAATTGTACAGAGGAAAAGACACGAATGAAAGCTGAAAACCGGCGCTTCAGCGAGCGCCCGTACAAGGGACCATTTTGAACCTTAATCACCCCTGTAAAACCGAGAATATATCGAAACATTTGACTTTTTGAAAAGGTTCACCTCTTTCTGAGCGCCTTCTCCGCCCAAACGTGTAACCTATTGCAATCCTATGCCATTCCTGCTCGATGGAGGAGGAGCCGAGCAGGGGCGGTGCAGGGACGCCGCATAAACAGCGGCTTTGAGAGGTATCAAAAACGGCAGTTTCCTGTTACTTTTTCCCGTACGACAGTCAAATATTTCAGGAAGACCTGCTTTTTCCCGACACCCGTGCTCGGAAATGAACTCCTACTAAAATAGTAGGTGTTTGAACGATTCTTGTGTCTTTGCTTCTATCCACTTTAATTGAACTTGAGCATAAGTAAACAAGTAGAGGCAACCAAAGACATCAAAAAAGCCCCAGATCATTCCGATCCAGGGCTTGATTATCTTCAAATAGCTTTGAGCTATCAGTGTTTGTGAGTTGCTTCCTTCACCACTTTTCCGGTATACTTAGAGCGTTCGAAATAGAAGGTGTGGAGCAATTTGAGTGCTTTCTCGGAGAGCGGGGCGCCCAAGTAGTCTTTGTAGATTTTGGCTACTTCAGGGTTCTGGTGGGATCTGCGCAGAGGCAGGTCTCTGTCTTCTTCATAGAGAGCCAGTCCTCTGCGTGCTCTGGAGGCGATGTCGTTTCCATAGGGTTGTCCACCGCCGCCCACGCATCCACCGGGGCAGGCCATTATTTCGATGAAGTGCCAGGGAGATTCGCCTGTGGTAGCGAGGCTATCGCGCACACGATCCATCACAATGCGGGCATTGGAGAGTCCGTGAGCCACAGCCACGCTCAGTTTGCCAAAACCGGGGACATCGAGAGTGGCCTCTTTCACGCCTTGCAAGCCACGCACTGCTTTGACTTCCATGTCTTCCAGCTCGGTGCCGGTTACCAAGAACCAGGCAGAGCGGATGGCGGCTTCCATCACGCCACCGGTAGCGCCGAAGATGGTTCCAGCGCCGGTGTAGAAGCTCATTCCTTCATCTGGTTCTTCTTCCGGGATGTTGGCAAAGTCGATACCGGCTTCTTTGATCATGCGGATAAATTCACGTGTGGTGAGCACGTAGTCTGTATCCTGATAGCCGGAGTCGTTGAGCTCGGGGCGTCTGGCTTCAAACTTCTTTGCGGTGCAGGGCATGATCGCCACGCTTACGATCTTGGCGGGGTCGATGCCATTTTGCTCGGCATAGTAGGTCTTGGAAAGCGCACCAAACATGCTCATGGGAGATTTTGCCGTGGAGACGCAATCTGCCAGATCAGGATAGTAGGTTTCCATAAACTTGACCCAACCGGGGGAGCAGGAGGTGATCAGGGGACGTTTGCTGCCGGATTTGAGCTTGGCAACGCATTCGCTTCCCTCTTCCATGATGGTAAGGTCGGCGGTGAAGTTTGTATCCATCACGCTGTCAAAGCCAATCTTACGCAGAGCGGCGTACATCTTCTTGGGAGTGACGGAGCCTAAGGGCATGCCGAATTCTTCACCCAAAGACACGCGGATGGAGGGGGCTTCCTGAACGATGACGTGTTTTTCAGGATCCAGGATGGCATCCCAGACGGCTTCAATTTCGCTATTCTCACGCAGGGCGCCGGTGGGGCAGTAAACTGTGCATTGACCGCAGTTTACGCAGGAGCTGGTGCCCATTCCATGCTCGAAAGCCACCGAAGGGTATGCTTCAAAGCCGCGCTCGGTCATGGTGAGAGCATAGACGGTCTGCACTTCGTTGCAGACGGTAATGCATCTGCCGCAACCTATGCACTTATTGGGGTCTCTGACGATTGAGGGGGAGCTGGCATCGACTGGTTTCTTGGCCAGGATTTTGGGTAAGGTGTCAGCTTCGATGCCCAAGTTGTTGGATAGTGTTTGCAGCTCGCATTTGTTGTTTGCCACGCAGGTGGGGCAGACGACATCGTGGTTTGAGAGAATCATTTCCACCAGTGTTTTTCTATAGGCACGCAATTTCTTGCTGTTGGTGGTGACTTTCATACCTTCGGCAACAGGTGTGCAGCAAGCACGTTTGGGGACGGGCATTTTTTCGATTTCGACCACACAGACGCCGCAGTTGGCGGTGGGTGGCAGATCCGGATGGTAGCATAAACGGGGGATGTAAAGGCCGTGTTTATCAGCAGCCTCAATGATGGTCATGTCACTGGGAACTTCCAGGTGATGGCCATCGATCCAGACGTTGACTAATTTTGCCATAATTATCTTTCCTCTTTATCTTACTTATTTGTTATTGCGATGAATTCATCTTTGAAGTTTTCGACGGCGGAGCGGATCGCCATGATGGGTGATTGGCCCAGAGCGCAGAAGCTTGTGCCAAACATTGTTTCGGCTATGGTGATCATCATTTCCACGTCGTCCATGGTACCGTCACCTTTTCTGATCTTGGTGATCAGGTTGTAGAGTGATTGGCAGCCGTTGCGACAAGGCGAACACTGTCCGCATGATTCGTGGCGGAAGAAGCGAATTATAGACCACAGGATGTCCACAATGCTTTCTTTCTCGTTGAGGACAAGGATTGCGCCTGAGCCCAGCACTGCGGCATATTCATTGAGGCTGGCAAAATCCATTTTGACGTCCAGATATTTCTCGCTGATAATCACGCCTGCTGCGCCGCCTACAAGAGCTGCCTTAAAGAGGAAGCCTTGTTTCATGCCGCCAGCGTAGTCGTCGATGATGGTGCGCAGGGTGGTGCCCATATCCACTTCACAGAGTCCGGGATGGGCTACATCACCCAGGATGGTGTATACCTTCGTTCCCGGGCACTTTTCGGTGCCAAATTTGCGGAATGCGGCAGCACCATTTTTGATGATGAAGGGCACGTTGGCAAGGGTCTCGACGTTGTTGACCACGGTGGGTTTTTTCCAGAGACCTTCCACGCCGGGGAAGGGAGGTTTCCATCTGGGGTTACCACGGTTTCCTTCCAGGGATTCTATCAGTGCCGTTTCTTCGCCGCACACATACGCTCCCGCACCGATCTTGATATCTATATCCAGATCAAAGCCGCTATCCAGGATGTTCTTGCCCAAGAGGCCATATTCACGGCATTGAGCGAGAGCTTTTTCCAAGCGTTGGATGCAGAGCTTGTATTCGCCACGGATGTAGATGTAAGCTTTGGTGGCACCCACGGCTCTGGCGCAGATCATCAAGCCTTCGATAAGCTGATGCGGATCGCCTTCCATGATGAGACGGTCTTTAAAGGTTCCCGGCTCACCTTCGTCAGCATTTACCACCACATACTTTTGGTCTGCTTCCAGATTTGCGGTAAAGCTCCATTTCACGCCTGCGGGGAAGCCAGCTCCACCGCGGCCATTGAGGCCGGAAGCTTTCACTTCTTCCACGATCTGCATGGGCTGCATCTCGGTGAGTGCTTTTTCCCAGGCTTCATAACCACCGGTGCCGAGATATTCATCTATGCTTTCGGGGTCGATGACGCCAGAATTGCGCAAGACAATGCGGTTTTCATAGTTGAATTTGGGGCTAAACTTACCAAATGAATCCAGCATCAGACGGCGGACGGGACGTCCTTTGAGGAAGTGTTCTTCCACCAGCTCGCCGATGTCTTCGATCTTGAGGTCTTGGTAGTTGACGTGTTCAGGATATACGCTGAGGCATATCCCACGGCCAAAAAAGCCAAGCGGGCCGGTTTCCAATACGTTTATCTCATCCGAGAGCTTTTGTTTGGCGAGTTCACTACGCAATGCTTTGATAAAATCATGCACACCAGCCAAAACGGATGTGTCGCTGACACTTACAAGGACATGACTGCGATAGAACTTCATTTTGCCCTCCTGTATTTTTCGATGATGTCTTCCACTTTCTCTTCGGTGAGGTCGCCATAGACATCTTCATTGATCATCATCACGGGGGCGTTTCCACACACACCCAGGCATGCGCAGAGTTCCAAGGTAAAGTGGCCATCTTTGGTGGTTTCACCTATTTCCACATCCAGTAGAGCTTTGAGCTTTCTGAGGATGTTTACCGTGCCCTTGATATAGCAAGGTGGGGATTCGCAAAGGCGGATGATGTTTTTCCCACGCGGTGTGGTGCTATACATCGTGTAAAATGTGAGCACGCCATAAATGTGGTTTGCCGGCACTTTCAGGTATTCGGCAACCTTATCCACCGCGTCTTCTGATATATAGTGCTGAGGATGTTTATCCTGAATCTCATGCAGGATGTAGATCAGGTTATCCTTGGTGGGTTCATACTTGGAGAATATTTCTTTGTACATAAAGGATCTCCTTTATCGTTAGAACAGATCATCAGATTTTTGTGCTGCTTTACGGGCTTTGTGGGCAGCTACTTCTTCAGGGACTCCAGGAATCTTTTCAATGGCTTTTACAGGGCAGACGTCAAAGCAGTTTCCGCATTTGATGCATTCAACCTGATGAATGGTGTATTTTTCTTCCCTTGAGCCGCTGATGCAGGTTGCAGGGCACTTGCGTGAGCAGAGTGAACAACCGATGCAGCGGTCTTTATCAATCTGAAAGTGCATAAGATCGAGGCATACATTTGCATGACAGGACTTATCACGGATATGTGTTTCATACTCATCGCGGAAATAGCGGATGGTAGAAAGCACAGGGTTGGGAGCGGTTTGACCGAGGCCGCAGAGTGAGAGGTTGCGCACGCTTTCGCCCAAGCGTAGCAATTCATCGATGTCGCCTTCACGACCGTTTCCGGAGGTGATGCGTTCCATGATGTGGTGCATCTGCTTGAGTCCGATGCGGCAGGGTGAGCATTTTCCGCAGGATTCTTCCACGCAGAATTCGATGAAGAACTTTGCTACGTTCACCATGCACTTACGCTCGTCCATCACGATCACACCACCGGAACCCATCATGGCTCCACGTGCTTTGAGGCTTTCATAGTCAACGCCCACGTCCAGGTGTTCTGCGGTCAAACAACCACCAGAGGGGCCGCCCAGTTGCACAGCTTTAAATTTGCGGTCGTTGATAATGCCGCCACCCACTTCAAAGATCAACTCTCTGAGCGTGATGCCCATGGGCACTTCCACGAGACCGGTATTGCGCACATCACCTGTGAGGGCAAACACTTTGGTTCCCTTGGATGTCTCGGTTCCCATGTTGGCAAACCAATCGGCTCCTTTCACAAAGATGCTGGGGATATTGGCAAAGGTTTCCACGTTGTTGACCACGGTGGGTTTGCCCCAGAGGCCTTGAACTGCTGGATATGGTGGTTTGGGTGTGGGGTTTCCACGTTCGCCTTCGATGGAGTGGATGAGCGCCATTTCTTCACCACACACAAAGGCGCCTGCGCCGGTGCGCACTTCCGCTTCAAAGCAGAAATCTGTGCCAAAGATGTTTTGTCCCATCAGTCCTATGCTGCGGGCTTGTTCGATCGCTTGGCGGATGCGTTTGATAGCCAAAGGATATTCTGCACGGATGTAGAAGAAGCCCTGGCTGGCTCCGATGCTGTAGGCAGCGATCATCATGCCTTCCAACACTCTGTGTGGATCACCTTCGAGCAGGGAACGGTCCATAAAGGCACCGGGGTCACCTTCGTCACCGTTGCAGATGATATACTTTTCTTTTTCTTGCCTGTCGTGCACCATCTGCCATTTGATGTGAGTGGGGAATCCACCACCGCCGCGTCCCCTCAAACCGGAGGCTTTGACGATATTGATGGCGTCTTGGGGGTCCATAGTAGTGAGAGCCATTCCCAATGCCTCATAACCGCCGGTGGCGATGTATTCGTCCATACTTTCGGGGTTGATGTAGCCGCAATTTTCCAATGCCACCTTGATCTGTTTCTGGTAAAAGGGCACCTCTTTTTGCATTCTGATGGTCTTCTCTTCATCCTGCAACATCAGACGAGTCACGGGGCGTCCTTTGATAAAGTGTTCTGATACAATTTCTTCTACGTCTTCAATAGCTACATGTTTATAGAAGATTCCCTCGGGGTAGATCACCAATACTGGGCCATAATCACAGGGGCCCATACATCCTGTTTCGATGATGTTGATCTCGTGAGTGAGCCCTTTGTCTTCTATTGCCCTGTGGAAAGCTTCTTTGATTTTCAATGCACCTGCTGATATACAGCTCGAACCGCAGCAGATCAGCAGATCAATTCTTTTCAGAGACATTATCATCCTCCTCTTTAATTGCCCGTCGACACTACATAGTCGGAGACAATTCTTCCGTTGACGATATGCTCGACTACCACCTTCTTGACCTTGTCTGGGGTCATGTTTCCATAGGTAACTGTCTCTTTGCCTTCTTCCATGAGATCAACCACTGGCTCCAGGGAGGAAAGCCCTTTCTCTCCAGTTTGCGTTACGATAACGTCTGTGAGATTACGATTTGCGATTTCTTCCAGGAATGTTCTCATCACTTCGCGGGCGCCCATGGCGATTCCGGAAGTTCCCATTCCGACAACGATTTTGATACGTGCATCTGATCCGCGCAGCTTCATCTCTTCCTGAGCTTTCTCACGGATCTTCTTAAGGTCGGCAAGTGTCTTCATCAGACATCCTCCATATTTGTATTTTTGATTCCTTGATTTAATGATTGGTCGATATATTCGATCACGTCTGGATAGGTGAGCGGGATGTCGCCCAGCTCTTCCTTGATCGCAGCCGTGTCGAAGTGAAAACTCTGTTCCCTACCACGTTCTGAGTAGCTTAGGTTGATGTTAAAATCCACTTCCGGATGACCAACGATACAGCCTAACAGCGTGTCTTTGAGGTTTCCAAGTGGCATCCTGTCGATGTGATCAAGCCCAAAATCCACGGTGAGCACGGTGCCAAAGCCCGGCTCGCTTGCCATCTTGAAACAGCCACCTGTGAGCTCTGCGTTTTGCTTGAACAAGGGGATGCCCAACCCCACCTTTTTCACCCGCTCCAATTTGCTGGTATAAAAGGGATTTTGGGCCATTTCCAAGGTATGGGCGTCCATGCCCACGCCGTCGTCTTCCACGATTATCCGGAGGCGGTTTTTGGAGACATCCGTTATCACACGCACCTTGATATTACGCGCCTCCGCTCGCACGGAGTTCTCAATCGTATCAAGTAGATGTAGGGATATATCTTGCATTTGTGTAGACCGGATTAGTTGTATTGGGCCAAGATCTTTTCTACTTGGTCTTTGGTCTCAATACGGCCAAATGTGTCTTCGCCGATCACAAACACCGGCGCAAGAGAACAAGCTCCCACGCAGCGAACTGCGCTCAAAGTGAAGCGACCGTCTTCGGAGGTCTCACCCATGGGAGTGCCCAACACGTCTGAAATCATCTGAGCCAGCTTGGGCGCACCTTTCACATAGCAGGCGGTGCCCATGCAGATATTGAGGGTGTATTTGCCACGTGGTTTCATGGAGAAGAAGTTGTAAAAAGTAACCACTCCATAGATTTTACTCACGGGGATGTTCATCTCGGCAGCGATAAACTCTTGTACCTCGATGGGTAGATAACCAAAGATCTCTTGAGCGATACGGAGAATCTCGATCAGCGGATTGCGCAGATCCTTCTTCTCCTCAATCACTTGCTTGAGCCTCTTGTAAGGTTGCTGTAACTGGGTATCGGGAGACATTACTCCTCCTTTCTATATCTTTTTTTCATACTATCATTTCGGTTCGGTTTTCGCCTCGCACAGCTTTGAAAAGATCCGCAATGGACGCTTTCTCCAGCCTGAGGCGTGTGGCTCCCATGCCTAAATCGGACAGATAATGGGCATCTGAAGCACGCAAAAAAGCTTTACCTTCAAACTCTGGATGCTGCTGCAGCCACTGCGCCAGCTTTAGCTTCGCAGTGATGCCAAAGAGCTCAAACTCCGGCTCAGTTGGCAAAAAGCCGAGCTGGGAGATAATGCTGTTGACCGAGGCATCTACATGAGCCGGAACGCAGTATCCACCGTAGCTTTTAGCCACCTCCACCGTTTGTGAGAGATCCCAGATCACTGAGTTGGATAAGGCTTTGGGTTCCAGTTTCAAAATGTTACCTTTTTCGTCAATAACAACTTGATCTCCAAAAAAATCTGGGTCGTTGGCGATATCTGGCAAAGCAGCGTAAAGCTCTGTATCAAAGCACATAGCAGCTTCTGGATCATCAAAATAAACCAAGAGATGTATTTCCTCAGCAGTCTGCACTTCCACGCCCCAGCTAAACTCCAACCCCATAGCCTGAGCCACGTTGGCATAGGCGGGGCAATTTGCCAAGGTATTGTGGTCTGTAATGGCCAGCCAATTGATATGCAAGTCGATCAGTCTTTGCATCAAATCCTGCGGCCCCATCTCCAAGCCTCCGCAGGGAGAGAGCACTGAATGGATATGAAGGTCGGCTGTATACCATTGCATAAAAGGCAGCTTTAGTCATTCAGAGTCTGGTAGATAATCCCGCTTACATTGAAGGTTTCCATGGGGCTGCTGAGCAGCAGGATGCCTTCTTCTGTGGCTTTTTCGATCACATCGGCATCTGGAACTACGCCTTTGGCAAAGATGATCGCTGTGATACCGGTCATGGAAGCCACCGCAACCACGTTCAGATGCCTCATGATGGTGACCCAGACCTGTCCGGAGCTTGCTGAGCCCATCACGTCGCTGAGCAAATCGCTCACGTAAGCGCCGCTGAATTCCACCTTTCCGGGGTCAAGACCGGGGGTGTGGTTTGTGGCTTGGATGAGGGGGATCAAAGTTTGTAACTTGGTCATTGCTTACATCCTCTATATGTTTTTTTAATAATTATCTTCTTCTTCTTTGGAGTGACGCTTGAGCAGCACCACACAATCATCCAAAGAGGCTCTATCCTGCACGATGTCTTCTGCCAGAGCATAGCAGGAGGGTGAACCGCAGGCACCGCAATTGAGTCCCGGCAGCATGGTGAGAAACTCGTTGATCCGCTTCATCTTTTTGATGGCACTCTTTATGTCCTTATCCAGTTCCATGATGGGTCGCGGCGCCAAGGGAACCACGTCAAATTCACCACTATTATACAGCTTGTCAATACCTTCCAGGTTAATCTCGTTGGGCTTCCCCTCTTTGATCATCTTCTTGAGTCTGCTCATTGCCACAAAGGGGTTTTCCACATTCAAACATCCGCCCACACAGCCGTTGGTGCAGCTACGCAGTACGATGTAGTCATATTGATCCAGGTAGTGATCTTCCACGCGAGAGAGGATTTCCATCACGTTTTCGATGCCATTGACGCTCAGGGTGCGGATGTCTTCACAATCCACCAGCTCTGCCTGCACGCCACTGAGAGCCCAGGTAAGCCCTTTGGGATAGGTATCGATCTTGGGAGGGTTATTTTGCAATTCTTTGATGTGTTCTCTCGCCTTGCCGTAGATCATGCTCACCGAAAATGCTCCATCCTGAAGGTGAGTGTGAGCTCCTTCGGGTTGGTGAACAGCCGTTACATGAGCTACGCAGGGTGCTATCAGGAAGATACCCAAATCCTCGTCTTTGATCCCCTTTTCTTCCTCGATGATCTCCCTCAAGTAGCGTGTAAGGATGCTCATCGGCGCTTCTTGATGAAAGACACTGGGCAAGAGTGAGGGATATTTTACCTGGATCAAGCGCACTACCGCAGGACAGTTGCTGGAGAGGATGGGGCGCTTATCGCGGTTGTTGCGGATATATTGACGGATCACTTTTACCATAAACTCGGTGATCACAGCTTCTTCTGCAACCTCATCAAAACCAATCTTCAAGACCGCAGCCTTGGCCACTTCATAGGATACATCTTCGGTGAATTGGCCAAAATAAGCTGCTGGAAGTATCGCCACCTTATATTTGTAATCCTCCAGGATCTTCATGGAATCGCTGCGGGGGATGATGGCATGAAAGTGACACACTGTCACGCAGTTACCACAGTCTATGCAGCGTGTGGGGTCTATAATTGCCTTGCGGTTTCGCACCCTGATGGCTTCCGTGGGGCAGACCCTCACGCAGGAAGTGCATCCGGTGCAGTTGTCACCCAAAATCTGGATAGCATGAAAGTAATGTGCCTTTTGCTTGCTCATGGTGCTGAAAAGAAGATCAGCAGCTCCAATAATGTGGAACTACCTTTGGCGGATTGGATGTGCAACGCGTCTGAGTTCTTTTGGATGTTGGGCAAACCTAAGCCTGCGCCAAACCCAAATTCACGCACCAACTCATCTGCCGTTGAATAGCCCGGAATCATGGCTTGCGTGATGTCTTCAATGCCGGGTCCTTTATCCAAAAAACGGAGGTGGATGAGATCGTCGTAGATCATACAACTCATCACACCACCCTTGGAATGTGCCGCCAGATTGATCTCGGCTTCATAGGAAGCGACGGCAATCCTGCGCAGGGTTTCGGAATCCACACCCAGACGCTTGAGTAAGTCCTTTACTTCGCTGGAACCTCTGCCAGCCGTATTAAAATCTTTCTCCGGAACCTCAAATTCCAGCTCCACTTCTGCCTCAGGCGGGGCTGAGAAGTGTTGCTTAACGCTGTCCTCAAGCTCAGGTTTAATGTTCCAGTATTCGCCCATGTTAGATGTCGCTACTGCGCAAACCTGCGTTGTAAAGCAGGCCGCTGGCGGTATATAAGGTCTTGGAAGTTACGATCAAAGGCAAGTTTCTTTCTCTTGCCATTTCGACTATGTCGTCAAGTGGACGCTTGCTGCGCACAAACACAATGCCAACCAGATCGACCATGTCCGAAAGACGGATCACCTGATTGTTTGTAAGCCCTGTAAGCAGCAGACTGGGCTCCCTGCAACTCATCAAGATGTCGCTGATCATATCCGACGCAATAGCACAGGGAACCAAAGCATCAAGCCCCGGTCCGAGGTTTAAAACCTCACCGTCCAAAAGAGTTTTTATTTCATTTAAGGTCATTCGCACCACACCTTCTATAGTACTGAAGCGACAGTCCAATAGAGGTGGCAAAAAAGTCAAGCAAAAAGTAGCTGAACCGCTAATTAGTTAAGCCAAAAGAGTGGAAAGGCAAGCTGTGCCTACACTTGCGAGTAGTGAGTTGTGAGTTGTGAGTTGCTGTGCGGGCTTCAGAGATACGTGTACTCGTGATCTGGGATGCAAATGGTTCTGGGAGTGAGCAGCGAGTTGCTCTTGCATTTGCGAGTAGTGAGTAGTGAGTTGTGAGTTGCTGTGCGGGCTTTAGAGATACGTGTACTCGTGGTGTGGGATGCGAGTGGATCTGGGAGTGAGCAGCGAGTTGCTCTTGCAAGTGGTGAGTCATTTAGCTGGGAGAAAAGTAGATAACTCTGCTGGCCTCATCCGTGAACATCCGTATCAATCCGGGGAAAGTTAAGCCAGCGGAAGCTGGCTCCCCTAATTCGTGAAAATTCGTGCAATTCGTGGGCATCACAGAGAGCTCTGGAGCTGTGCGGATTGCGGCAAGGAGCACACAAACCTCCGAGAGCTGCGCCAGCACTCACAACTCACAACTCACCTCTCACAACTAACTATTTCGGGTCCGTAAAAATCTCACTCCAATCAGGTTCCACCATCTTGTCCACGCCAAAGCCATGATACTTGTTGGTGTTGGCATTATACCACAGTTTAACACCCGTTTGCAAGGGATTTTTGTCCTTGGCTACCGCCAGGATCATCTTGTAAGGTGCCACGTACACATACTTTCCATCGCTTAAATCGTTGAGCTTGTCCATCATCTCCTTAGTGTAGATGTCGGTGGGTTTCCAAGCAACCACAAACTGCCATTTCTCCTGCAGGTCTTTCTTGATTTTAGCGGCGCTAAGGGCTTCGCTCATCACAAATCCACCGCCTCCATCATGCTCTTTCCAATAATCATCCACTTCCTGCTTCAATGATTCTACGGCCGTCATTATCTCCTTGGCCCTTTTTGCAGCGATACTGGCCTTGATGCGCGGAACCACAAAGATCCACACCGCCAAAACCACCAAAGCAACGATGATCACGATGCCCCAAAACTTGGTCTTACCGCTGATCTTACTCTCTTTTTTTACTTCTGTATTTTCCATATGGATACTCCTTTTGTAAGCCCTTGGGCTTCCCTTTTTTAACTAAATGATAATGAAAATGTAGACTATGACAAGACAGAAAAAGAAAAAGCCCCGAGATGTTCTCGAGGCTTATGTTTGTTCAAATGAGTCTATTTCTGTAAAACCAGCTTCTTACCACAACTATAGCTACCGCTTGTCATCTTGTAGAGATAAACACCGGAAGCCAGAGCTCTACCCGAGCTGTCGCGTCCATCCCAGAGGATATTATAACTTCCTGCCGCATCATGGTAGCGGCTAAAGCTGCGCACCAACTGGCCTCTGGTATTGTAGATATCTATCTTTACTTCTCCACGTCCATCAAGCTGATAGCGAATGTTGGTGGTAGGATTGAAGGGATTGGGATAGGCGCCTTCCAAATTGGTAACAAAGGGAGTGGCGATGCAGTCCGAGTCGTTATCTACAAGGATTATGGATACGGGACCAAAGAAATAGACACTTCCATACATATCAATAGCTTGCAGCCAGTAGTAGTAAGTTCCGCTCTGTTCCAGTTCCTGATCCAGATAGGTGTAGGTGTGCGGCGACGAGGTGTTGGTTCCATCGATCAGCTCGCTTATCTGGATGGCTGAGCTCAGATCATAGCTGGTGCTGCGGTAGACGTTATAGCCCAAGAGGTTGCTTTCGTACTGAGATGTCCAGGTGAGCTGTACATAGTGGTACTGAGTGAGTGTGGCAGAAAATTCAGTTATCTCCACAGGTGGGTCATTTAGGTCGACTACGGTGCCGATAAAGTTAACAACTGCGTCGGTAGTACCATCGTAGCTGTAGTTTACAGGATCAAATGTGTATCCACTCATGACCACATGATAGACACCAGCGATGTTGGTGGTCATACCTTCGAACATCATAGGTGTAACAAAACCTGTGTTCATGCCATTTTTGTAGATGCTGGCACCGATGGGGTCGGATACGATATGTAGGGAATGCTGTTCATCCGAACGCTGGATTCCGCATATTGATCCCTTAACTGGAGCTTCAAGTGGCGTTTGCGCAAAGCTGGTTGCCAGCGTAAGCATTAGAATAACAAACAAAAACGTCTTTTTCATAATTCCTCCAATCGAATTATATACATTTGCATCTTTGTGACTTGCTGCCCACCTATAATGACGGGCTTGTTTTTGTCAACATCTAATTTTGTCTATCTCGCCTTGTTTTTCTCAGGATTGCCTCAAAGCCGCATGATAAGCAGTCTCAGCTTGTTATCATTGTCTCATGTTCAATTAGAGTGGGTGGAGGTTTTATTGATCCATCATGGGACGGGATACAGTATGGTGTATAGCCACAGTAACACCGTCCCTAAGCGGAGCTTTTTCCTTAGTTACCCACTTCGCCCTTGCTTACCCGCAGGGTGATGCCGTGGTGATACTCGGGTTTTTCCCGAGTGGCTCCGAGTAATCACCGGGAGGCTAAGCAAGGAAGGAGTAGGGTCGGTCGCCGGACCGACCAAGCTGACAACATTTGAACACTTGTACGGTCGCTCGCCGAAGCGACCATACACTGCGGCGCTTCAGCGAGCGCCCGTACAGGACACTGAAGCCAGCGTCCGTACGATCCAACTTGCAGCCACCATGCCCATAATGGCAGGCATGTAGCTGATGGAGCCAATAGGCTGTCTTTGGCGGCCTCTTTTGAGGATGAGTTCATCGAGGCTGTCGTCTTCGTTTGGGGTGGGGAGCAGGGGCAGTTCGGTGGAGTAGACGGCGGGGATGTCTGGCTTGAGGCCGTTTCTTCTGAGGGCTTTTCTGGCTCTGCGGGCCAGGGGGCAGTTGATGCTCTGGTTGAGTGAGCCGAGCTTGATCTGACTGGGGTCCATCCTGTTGCCGGCACCCATCACGGTGATGATCTTGAGGCCATTGCGGATAGCGTATTCCAGCAGGCCGATCTTGGGGCCGAGGCTGTCGATGGCATCGATGTAATAGTCGCAATCCTGCAGAAAGATATGCCTGTTCTCTTTGTCTAGAAACACTTGATGGCAGGTCACTTCCGCCTCGGGGTTGATGGCTAGGATGCGCTCTTTCATCACTTCTGTCTTGGCTTGGCCGAGGGTGGATTGCAGGGCGATGATTTGTCGGTTGAGGTTGGTGATGCCCACCTCGTCAAAGTCGATGAGCACAAAGCGGCCAATCCCTGCTCTCACAAGTGCTTCCGTGGCATAAGAGCCCACTCCGCCCAAGCCGATGATGCAGACTCGGCACTGCTGCAGCTTTTGGACGGTATCTTCGCCCAGCAGCATTTCACTGCGGTTTAGCCAATCTAAGCTCATAAGCTGAAATCCAAGAGTTGCTGATAGTTATCCGCTTGCACTTGAAGCAGTTCAGAGTGAGGGATGCGGGAGAATCGCTCCACACGGGAGAGCAGCACCACCAGCCTCAGCAGCGGATTCAGCTCTTTTGCCTGGGCATATTGAGCGGTGATGTCAGTCTCAAAGAGGTATTTTCCGGAGTCGATCGTGGCCTGAAGGAGCTCGGTTTTATCCAGCCTCAGGATGCGTTCGCTGATAGTGAACCAGATGTTGTCCTGCTTGGCAAAGAGCTCAAAAGCTGGCAAGCTGCCGGCGTAACCATGGATCAGATAGCGCAGCGGGAATTTGCGCATGATCTGCCAGGCTTCGGTCTGAAAGCCTACGATGTGCAGGACTACTGGGAGCCCGAAATCTGAGGCGATTTTGAGCTGCGCTTCAAAGAGGGCTTGCTGTTGGGGGAACGGTGGGCCATAGCGATCCACTCCTATTTCTCCCACCGCCCAGATTTGCTTTTGTTCAGCCAAGCGGACTACATCTTCCACCTCGAGGTCACATTCGTCAAAATTGGGATGCACACCGGCGCTGAATTTGATTCTTTTATCGTTCAGCTCTTGGTAGATGCGTGCTTCCTCTTTGGTAAGGGCGTTGGAGAGATAAGCTTCGATACCATAGAGTTGCGCTTCATCCAAGAGCGTGGAGAGCAGATACTTGGAGCTGAGGTTTGCCAGGTGGCAATGGGCGTCGATTAGCACTTGATTCCTCGTGAAAAAAGCAGTTCTTTGATTGCATTTGCAGCGCGCAGACCGGCTTGACCATCCAGAGCGTCAAACATCAGCTTATTAGCCTCCATGCGGGCTTGATGCAGCTCTGTAGGGTTTTTTAAACAGTCTTGGATGGCGGCTTCCAGTTCTTGGTAACTTTCTATACTGAGGGAAAAGCTTTTGATCAGCGTGTCTATCTCGGGCAGCGATCTGGCTGCAGGCGGTAAAGCAAAGGTGATCATGGGCTTATCCAAGGCGGAACAATAGGCCAAGACCGAGCTTTGGTCTCCGATGCAGACCTCGGCAAGCGTCACGCTTTTGATCAAATCTGGCGGGGCAACCAGATGCACGCAAGGCATGGCTGCCAAAGCTTTCCAATAAGCAGGGCTCACCCAAGGGTGTAGCGTTACCATGATGTTGTAGCGCTCTGCCAGTTTGGGCAGATGTGGCAGCCAGTTGTCAATGGCGCTCATATTTGCCTTGTCCCAAGTGGCGGTGAAGAGCAGGGAAGGTTTATCCCGCTGCAGGCTGTATTTCGCGCTCAGGGCTTGCAGGTCAGCGGGAGTAATGCTGCCATCAAAAGCGGCATCCAGAGCGGGGAAGCCGATAGCCTTGCCCACCTTGACGCCTATCTCTTCCGCCGCGGCGAGGTCGGCTTCGGAGCTGAAAAGATAGAGGTCAAAGCGGTTGTAGTTGGCCGCTCGGGTCATGCGTTTGAAGTGATAGGGCCCGTGGCGCATACCGATGGAGATGATCTTGGAAGCGGGAAATCTGTGCATGGCGTGACGGCTGGTGATCAGCACTTCGGGGAAGGAAAACAGCGGTTTGGATTTGAGACCCTGTTTTTGTACAGCGGCTTTAACGTCTTTATTCTGCGTAATGTAGCAGAGGGGCGGCAGGTGTTTGGCGACTGATTGGAAGCCGATGAAGTCGATCTCTTCCGGTGCATAGAAAGCCAGAGGCAGGGTGGCGGAAAGTGCCTTGCTACCATACCAGAAGAGCCGGTAGATGGGGCGGTAAAAGATTTCTGAGACTACCACTGCCTGCCTTCCAGATATTGTGCCAAACCAAGTGCCAGGGTGGATTCCAAGCTTGAAGCTCCCTCTTGGAATTGCCACTGGCCGGTTTCATTGAGCCAAAAGCCCTGTGATCTCACGATGGCAGCCGTGCCAAAGTGCATGGCTTGAAATTCAAAGAGGTAGTTCTGGCCCTCCTTATGCCCTATATCCATAGATAGATAGGGTGCATCGAAGCGCTGAAAGACATCTTGGGCGAAGTCCAGCAGACCCTCCGGAGGCGTGATATCAAAGACAAACTTCTTGGTGCCGCTGGCTCGGAAATCACCTTTATTGACCAAGCGTTGCATCAGGTAAAAGCGCTTGCCCACGGCGATGACTCTGTAGTCACAATCCAGATTGGGGATGTATTCCTGTAGGAGGAAGTTGGCGCCGGGCGTCATGTAGGTGAGCCAGTCCTGTGCATCCTGCCGGGGCTCAAAACGTGGGTAGCCGGCATAGCTGCGGTTTTTTCTAAAAAGCTTACGTCTGAGGTAGTCCAGCTTTACCAGAGAGTTTGGGCTTTTTGCCATGCGTTTCAGTTTTGATCTGATTTCGGCTTCATTGTGGCAGAGCCACACCGTTTTGGCATTGGTGCCGCTGATGCTTTTGAGCACGATGGGGTAGCTGAGCTTGAGCTGTTTAAGCTGTTCTATATCCGTAAGATACCAGCCTTGGGGCTTGGACAGGCCCAGTCTTTGGCTGTAGAGCTGGGCGTAGCCTTTGTTTTCATGGGATAAAAGCAGCTCCAGCGAGGGGATAAGCGTGTTTTGCTGTGCTAAAAAGGTAAGCAGATCCTTGATATACTGGCGCAGGTGAATTCTTTGGCTGAAGGCGTAGAAGATGCACTTGTCCTCAATCTGGGCGGCATCCAGGGCTACGGATTGAATATCTGTGAGCTGGGGCTTTAGTCCATGACTCTCGAGCTCACTTTGGAAAAGCCGGAGGTCTATACTTACCCAAGGTTTGCGTTCCTGACCCCAAAAGCCGGGTTCAGAGCAAATCAGCAGCAAATCCTTGCTCTTCATGCCTCGGTTTCCTTATTCAGGTTGCAGAGGTCATCTTTGTGCCAATCCCACTCTTTTCTCACCACACGCCAATCTCCATAGTGTCTTTGGAGATACGCGTCCCAAGCCTTGGGTATCCAATGCCTGTGGTGGTTAAACTCATGTGGGATGAGCTCATCAAGTACATCCTGCGGGCAAGATTGCAGGATGTGTTGCTTGGCATCAACCGCCCAATAGTAAAACCCATCCTGCTTGTATTTGATGAAGATATCCATGACACGTTCGTCTTTGAAGAAGCCCCAACGCTTGGTGTAGATTTTGATCAATCTGGGGCTGCCTTTGGTGATGCAAGATATATTATGAGCGGTTTTTCTGAGGCGGGTGATGTAGCCGGCTTTTCTGATTTTCTTTATTAAAGCTGGGATTTTGTTCACATACTCAGCCGAGATAGCCAAATCCATGTCCGTATCCCAAGGCAGGAGGCGGTTTTCTCTCATCACGCCTAAGAGTGTGCCCGCATCCAAGCTGTATCTGATGCCGATTTCATCCAAGATATCGCCGATGGTGTTGAGCAGTTTGAGTGCATCTTGTAAGTGTTTACCTTCGAGTTTTTTACTTCCAGCCATTAGCGTAGATATCCTTTTTTGGTGATGCTGTGCCAAAGCACTTGTGCTTTGCGGAAGAGGTTGAGCGGCTTGCCTTTACGTGGGAAGCTCTTGGGGTCTAAACTATCGAGTGCCGCTAAGGTGCGCCGGGCGATGTCGCCGTTCAGATAGGGATTCACCGCTTGCATGGCTTGGTGGCGCTGAGTGGCAAATTCATCAGGAGCTTGCAAGCTTCTATCTATAGCGGCTCTAAGCTGGTCGGCACGGCTGATATTTAGCGTTTTATCGCGATTGCCGATGGCATTGAAGGTGATCACGGGTTTGTCCAGCGCAAAAAACTCATAGACCACGCTGGAGGTATCCGAAATCATCAAGTCCGCTAGGTGCAGCGCGGGTGTGATGTCGTCTTCCTGCACGATGAGGGCTTGATCGGGTGATAAACTGAGGAAAGGCAGGATCAGTTCGTTGGGCATGAGGGCATGGAATTTGAAGAGCCAAAATTCATCCTCGGCTATGATAGACGGGATCACGTGTATAAGCTGAGAAGAGGATTCCATTTTGCTGCTGAAGGTGGGTGCGTAGAGGATTACCTTTTTACCCTCCGGGATGTGGTAATGCTGCCTGAGATCCTGCTCGGGGGCGCTGAGGATGGCGTCAATCTTGAGCCAGCCCGTTTCTATCACTTCAAAATAGGGTTTTTTTGGCCGCATCTGCTCGTAGCGCTGGGTAACATAGGGCCCGCTGGTGAGATAGACATCAAAGAAGTGGCGGATTTTGTAATGCGAAGCCTTTTCCACACCCAAACCGTGGAAGATTTGCACCTTGACGCCGGGGATGCGGTGATCCACAAAGTTGCCGGGGACGATGACGTAGTCTGGCTGGTAGTTGATGGCGTCCTTCAAAGTGCGGAAGATGGGCTTTTGCTTGAGATATGCGGGCAGCCTGTGATACACGCGCTCGGAAACATAGAAGGCGTAGTCTCTGTCTTCCGCTTGCAGCAACTCCACCAAAGGTTGCACGATGGAGATGGAATATCGCTTGGCCAAATAGAAGAGATACTTCATATCGGGGCTTTTAAATTATGCCTTTGCCGCCGCGGATGTCGTCCTTGATCTCAGTGGAAGAAATATCGGGAGTGCGGGGCAGGTAAACAACTTCGCAATGCTCGCCAAGAAAGTCAAAATCGCCGCGCCAATCGTCTCCCATCACAAAGATATCCACGTGATGATCCAGCACATCGCTAACTTTCTGATCCCAAGAGCTTTCCGGGATCACTTCGTCCACATATTTGATCGCCTTTACGATGGCGGCGCGCTCCTCGTAAGGATAGACGCATTTCTTGTGTTTGATCTCGTTAAACTCATCTGTGGAGACGGCTACTATCAGATAGTCTCCCAATGCTTTAGCCCTTTTCAGCAGACACAGGTGCCCATAGTGGAAGAGGTCGTAGGTGCCATAAGTGATTACCGTTTTCATCAGTCAAATTCTCCTTTATGCAGATGTAGTTCCTGATAGTATTTACAATTTTCCAACAGCTCGTTATGAGTGCCCACACATTGCACCTGTCCCTGTTCCAACACTACGATGCGATCACAGGAAACCACGGTGGAAAGCCTGTGGGCGATGATGATCACCGTGCGATCCAGCATGGCGGCATCGATGGCGTCTTGCACCTTGCGCTCGCTGATGTTGTCGAGGGCGCTGGTGGCTTCGTCAAAGATCAGGATGGGTGGATTTCCCACGATGGCGCGAGCGATGCAGAGCCGCTGTCTCTGTCCACCTGAGAGGTTTGAGCCCTTGGTCTCAAGAATCTGGTCATATCCATTGGGCAGCTCTTGGATAAATTCATCCGCCAGGGCCACTTCGGCGGCGGTTTTGATGTCTGCATCGCTCACTTCGCCAAAAGCACCGTAGGCGATGTTTTCTTTGATGCTGCGCGTGAAGAGGATGGAATCTTGGCCCACGATGCCGAAGAGGCCGCGCAGGTCATCCAGCTTGATTTTGCGGATGTCGATGCCATCCATCTTGATGCTGCCCTTGGTGACGTCATACATGCGGTTGAGCAGGTTGGCGAGCGTGGTTTTGCCGCTGCCGCTGGAGCCTACGATGGCTATCTTTTCGCCCCTTTTGATCTCAAGATTCACGTTTTGCAATACTTCCTTGTCAGCCTTGTAGCTGAAGCAGACGTTTTCCAGGGTGATAGCGGAATCCAGGGATTTCTTGGCCATGGCATCGGGTGTGTCCACCACTTGGGATTGTTGGTTTAAAACCAGGGCGATTCTATCCAAAGAAACGGTGGCTTTTTTGATCTCGGAATACATTTGGGTAACCGTCTTGAGCGGATGCAGCATGGAAAAGAGGGCAAAGAGGAAGGCGGTAAAATTGCCCAGGCTGAAGTGGCCCTTGGGATCCAGGATCAGGCTGCCACCTAAGATGATCACCAGAATGCCGGTGATGGTGGAATTCATCTCTGAAATCGGCACATTCAAGGAGGAATAGGCCATCGAGCGCTGCCACATCTTCAGGTGCTTGCGGTTGATCTTGTTGAAAGCCTCTTCTTCAGCGGCTTCCTTGCGGAAAGCCTTCACCACCTTCATGCTGTTGAGCACCTCTTCCACCACGGAAAACATGGTGGAAAGCTGGCTTTGGATGCGGCGGGAATACTTCTTAATCTTGCGTCCCATAAGGCTCATCGTCATCGAAAACAGAGGCAAAACGATGATGGAATAAAGAAATAGCCTGCCGTTGAGCATGATCGCAATCACCATGTAGACGATGATGGTGCTGAAATCCCGGATGGAATTGAAAACCGAAAAGATAAACTGGTTGGAAACCGTGTCCACATCGTTGACCATCCGCACGATGGCGTCGCCTACCTGATGTTGATTGTAAAACTCCATGCTCTGGGATAAATATCTGCCAAACATATGCTTGCGCAGGTCTCGGATAGTGCGCCCACGCAAGACGACAAAAAACATGCGGTTGACGTAGAAAAAGACGTTTTTGAGCAAAATTGTGAAGAAAACAAAGACGCAGATGCTGTAGAGCAGGGCTAAGGGATCGGTGAGCCTCATCAAGTCCTGCAATTTGATCCATAGAGGTTCGAAGCTGCTCGGGCTAAAGGTGACCTGATGCTGCTGGAAAAATAGCAGAACCTCATCCCAAGCCGCAGCAATAAAGCCATGCCAGGTATCATAGATGACAGGATGGCTGCGTCCTTTGAACACAAAATCAAACAAAGGAATCACCAGCGTGATGCTAATGCCGCTAAACAGGGCATAAAGCAACATCGTCACGAGTCCCGCCAGGCCATAATACCAGTATCTGGACATCATGCGCCAGAGCAGGCCGAGGTTGGTCTTTCTTTTGAAATCAGTTTTATCTATCATATTGAAGACAAATAAAAAAAGCCAGCATTTGCTGGCAAGGAAAATGTGGCACGCCCTAAGGGAGTCGAACCCCTAACCTTCTGATCCGTAGTCAGATGCTCTATCCAATTGAGCTAAGGGCGCACGGTAAGGGACATTGTTTTGGAGGGGCTTTTTTTGTCAACATATTTGGTGAGAGGGGGGCGACTTCGTCGCAGTTGTGTAGTACGGGCGGTCGCCGAACCGCCGAGATAGATGTGAGTTGCTGCGCAGACGGTGTAGATGGGT
>JAKQWO010000034.1 GCA_029561955.1 Candidatus Cloacimonadota bacterium | reverse complement strand
CCTGCCCATACTCAATGGCATCACCGAGCTTTCACCTGATGACATGCTCTATTACAATCTCATTTTACCGGTGGAGTTCAAGCCTCTGCTTTTGAAAAGCATGGAAAGCCTGCTCAAAAACCGCTATCGTGAGTTCCGTTTTCCCGCCTATAGCTATATCCGTCCGGGAGACAACGTAAGTTTCGCGGAGCTAACCTGCCTGCTTTCCGGCAATAGCGAGGCGGAAAAGTGGGTTCCCCTGGACAGTGGATATACGTCAAGAGAGGTTGCGGCACTGCAATCATCAAGAGAATTGACCCTGGTGCTGCACAACCCTCTGCGCATGCACCGCCCCAATAAGAGCAAGGAACGCCCCTGGCTGGATGCCCGCTATTGGGATACCTCCTTCTTTTTATCCCGTTTGAACGAATGCCTGCTGGCCGGTATCCCGCAAAGTAATCTGGACAAGGTAAGGGCTTTGGAACGTGGCTTGGCGTGGATAGATGTTCACGATGCCGACCTGCCCTTGGGAGGAGTTTGTGGAGGGCTGAAGCTTGAAGTCCCTGATAACCCCGCTTTGCGCAAGATGCTGGTGGAAGGCCAATATACGGGACTGGGTAAAAACAGGTCGCTGGGCATGGGATTCTACTATCTGGCAGAAAGCACGATGAATCCACTTTTCCAATGCCCTGCCCAGGCGCATACCCTCCTGGCCCAAGCCGCAAGGCCCAAATTGCTGGCTGCAACTTTTGAAGCCCTGGATAATGACAGCTCCGGTCCCGATGGCCTTACTGCCGCCGATTTAAAGCTTAACAAGGACGAATACCTCAGTTCGCTGCAGCTCAGTCTCCAAAAAGGATGCTATACCCCGGGGCCAGTGAAGCAGTTCAAACTGGTGAACGAACTTGGCAAAGAGCGAACCATAGAAACACGCAACATCATGGAAAGGCACCTGCTCAAAGCACTGTATGAGGTTCTCTACCAGGCCACGGATGAGCAGCAGGATTTTTGCGTTTATGCCTACCGCAAAGGCAGGGGATATCTGGACGCCGTGCGCGCCGTGGTCAGGGGATTCAAACAGGGGTTCCAATGCGGGCTGGCTGCCGATATAGAGGCATATTTCGATAGCATTTCCCCCTCTGTGCTTGAGCTGCAAATGCTGGGATTGCTGGGATCCGACCCCATCCTTGCCCTTGTGAACAAGGTCATCCATCTGCGTCCGCTTGGACTCGAGCAGGGTAACCCGCTTTCACCCCTGCTTGCCAATCTGTATCTGCTGCCTTTGGACCGGGAACTGAAACGCACCGGATTCCACTATGTGCGCTACGCCGACGATTTTGTGCTTTTGGACAAATCAAACCCGGATGCGGAAAGGCTATCCAGCCTCATCCACGAAGTCCTCGCCCCGCTTAAGCTGCGCCTGGGCCGCGCTAAGACCCAAGCATTCACTCCGCAGGAAGAAATCACCTTCCTGGGCTGCCGTATCAATGGCAATGGCTTCGTTCAACTTGCGGAGCTGGAAGCAGATGAAAATGACACAGATAATGCCGAAGAAATTGAAACCGCAGGCGGCGGTTGCATACTTCCCGACCTGATGCAGGGAATTCCTGTGTATGTGACCTCCCGAGAAACAGTGGTGCGTTGCACCGACAGCGAGTTACTGATTGAGAGTGGGGAAGACACCCTGCGTGTCTCCTGGAAAATGGTAAGCAGAATTGTGGTTATCGGAAGGCCACGGATCAGCTCCGGAACAATTTACAGGGCATTAATTCTCCAGAAGCCTGTTGTATTTCTCTCTGTAATGGGGAAGCCGATCGGAGCCTTTTATCCAAAATACAAGATTTCAGCTCCCAAAGATATGTTCAGCTCCACCAATCTCAGCTTTGAGCAGTTTGAGCTCAGCTTCATCAGGGCAATAGCCGCCGCCAAACTGAACAATCAATACGTTTTGCTCAGGGACAGAAAAATAGAAGCCACAGATATCAAAGACCTGCAACTGCAATGTGGCAATAGCGATGACCCCGAGGTTATCAGAGGATATGAGGGAGCGGGAGCCGCGATATATTGGAAGCATTATGCGCAACTGATAAATGATTTCGATTTTCAAGGCAGAAAGTATCATCCTTCTCCTGATCCGGTAAACGCTATGCTCTCTCTTGGCTATACCATACTCTACAACCGCGTTGCCGAATCCCTGCTTGCGGCAGGTCTCTCACCCTGGGAAGGGATGTTTCACGCCAGGCATGGATCACACTATGCCCTTGCCTCGGATATGATGGAGCCCTATCGATTTCTGGTTGACCGTATTGTGCTGGCTCTGACGAACCGGCAACAGATAACCCCGGATGATTTCCTGATCACGGAAGGCTCCAAAGGCGTGTTTTGCAGGCTGGAAAGCCATGGTTTTGCCAAGTATATCAATGAATTTGAACACACGATGCACAATCGCATTACCACCGCTGATGGAAATAAACGCACCTGGTCTGAAATGATAGACCTTGCCAGCAGGCAATTGGTAAACTGCCTGAGAATTGGCATCCCCTATACAGCCTATAAACATCAAAAGTAGTCAGCTATGAAAAGAATCGTTGCATTTGACGTCTCGGATGACAAAATCAGGTATCGGCTGGGGAAGCTCTTGCTCAGCAAAGGAGTCCGGCTGCAGGAATCGGTATTTGCCATTCAGGTTTCAGCCCGCGAACTGGATGAACTGTATGACGCCATACAAAAACTGGTGGGCGACAAAGCAGTAGTGCACATTTTCCCACTCTGTTCCTCCTGCGAAGAAAAAACACTTGCCATAAATGCCGCCTACCAATATTGTGTAATCGTATGATGAAACTTCCGTCTTTCTCGTTCCCGTCAACCTGCCTGTTTTTCGGTAAATCGGCCTCTGTTTTGCGGAGGTTCACGGAAAGTGCTCCGCAAACACAGGCGCAGAGCGGGCTGTTGAAAGGGGGAGTTGATTTTTCCTTCTACCGGTAGAGGGGTCGTGACTGTCCAGTCCGAGAACTTGTCGGATTGAATAATAGTTGATTTTTCCTTCTACCGGTAGAGGGGTCGTGACTTAATATTAGTAATATTGTTTATTTACTAATAGTTGATTTTTCCTTCTACCGGTAGAGGGGTCGTGACAATGGTTCTACTAACTTTACTTTCATTTTTTCCTCCTGTTGATTTTTCCTTCTACCGGTAGAGGGGTCGTGACTTTTGTGTAACTCATTATTAATCTAGTTCTATGTTGATTTTTCCTTCTACCGGTAGAGGGGTCGTGACTCTTTAAAGGTCTTTTATGTCTTCTAAAGACAGACCTTGTTGATTTTTCCTTCTACCGGTAGAGGGGTCGTGACAATGACGAACAGGGCTCGGGCTGACGATTCTTGACGTTGATTTTTCCTTCTACCGGTTGAGGGGTCGTGACAGTGTTCGTCCAACCAATATGCTCTATCCAAGTTGATTATTCCTTCTACCGGTTGAGGGGATGTGGCCAGCTTCGCTGGTAGTTGTGAGCAGCGACAAGAATACAGATGGGAAGCGGTGTTTTAGGGATTCGGGTCATACGATTGAGGATTGATGGGGGATCACAGCTATTTTACTATCGCCTGAAAAGAGACAATATTTGCTCGCTATCGTATCGTGAGCTTTGGCACATGGTTATGAGTTTGGGAAAATCGGTTTTTCTTCGTGGGGGCAACATCGTCAGAGTATATTATGAAGGGCGTTTTCTGAAAGTGAGAAAGTGAGTGAGGCACCCTTATCAAAAAAACACCCGCAGTCATGCCTCACCGCCAAAAGCACCACCATCCATTCGGTAAGGACATCCCCGCCATCACTACCCCACACAGAGCACCTCCATCCCTCCAGAACACACACCCCACCCACTCGACACTCACTTTGAGCTTGACACATCTTCGCCCTTCCTTTTTTCTTGGCTCAGCTTGAGATTATCAGATTGATGAAAGGTATTAGATATGGCTAAGCATCGAGTATTTATAGTAGTTACGCTCCTGATCATTTTGGGATGTGGTCTGCTGTCCTGCAGCAAAGCGGAGAGAAGTATGCGCCGGGACAGGCATTGGGCCAAGGAGTATTTGAATAGCCTTGGCAGGGAGCACTATAACGTGGTCTTATGTGCCGCAGCGCAGAGCATGAGGATCACACGCATCCCCAGCGTCAAGCGAAGAGATTACAGCTTTGCTGAGATCAGCAATTCCCGCAGTGTGGAGACGATTAAGTTGCTTTCCCGCATGGGCTTGAATCTGGATTATGGGTGCGAGGGCAAGACGCCTCTGATGCTGGCGGCGATGGCTTCGCATTATTCGATCGTGCAGATTCTTTTGCAATTGGGAGCCAATCCTTTGGTGCGGGATGAAAAGGGAAAGACAGCGCTGGACTATGCACAGCCGGATTCCGAGGTAGCCGCAGCGATACAACAAGCTTTGGACAATATCCGCTCAGCTTCTGTAGAGAGACCCAAGCCGCAGAAAAGAAAGATCGAGGAATATGAGCTGATCGAGGAAAGCAGCGTTGACAGTCTTGCGGATTCGCTGACTGTGGACAAAAGTTATCAAAAGCAGGCGGAACAGGCGGAATTGGAGCAAAGAGCAGCTTTGCCGTAGTTGTGAGCTGCTGCTCTGGTTGCGGGAGCGTGTGTTTTTTTGGTATAGATTCGCATGGCGGGTTTCTTTGGTCGCTACGACTAACGACCGTACATGCGGCGGTATGGCAACCGCCGGCTACCAGGTAGTTGTGAGCTATCCAGCCAGGAAGAGCGGGGCCAAGACAGCAGCCAAGCGAGGGTGGTGGTAAAAGAGGTTTTTTTCAGAATTGTCTTGACATAAAAGCCCATCGAAAAAGAATAAAGCAAAATAGTTTGGAGTAGCAATGAAACACCTCGCAACATTGATATTTTTGAGCGTTATGCTCGTGCTGATTATACCCCTGCAGGCACAGGCGGATATTTCATTTCAGCCCACGATCAGGCACAGGAGGGGTGCATTGGGCGTAGGTTATGGCTTGTGTTATGCGGGCTTGGGCTTCAATGGAGACTTCAATTTCAACGACGACATCGCCGTGAGTGGCAGCATCGGCTCTTTCAGTTATGTGGGTGGTTATGAGCTGGGTCTGAAATACTACTTTTTGGCTTTTGACAAGCATGTGCGTCCAAAGTTGAGTGTTTGGTATGGCGTGAATGGCCTCGTGCATGTCACTCCTCCCGAGACGACGGGTCTTCCCAGGATCACAGAAGCGCATCAGGGCTTTACCATTGGAGCCGGAGGGGAGTGGATGTTTGGCTCCAAACGCAGGCATGGAGTGGATTTTGACATATTGTATATCGTCTACACCACCCAGAGCAAGCGTATCGAGGAGCTGGAGAGTCAGGGCTATCCCAAGTTTGTCAGGAGCACTCCAATACTATACTCCCTGGGCTATAGATACGCTTTCTAAGTTGCTTTAGTATTTGATGGTGAGCTCTGCGGTCAGCCTGTAATCTTTGGTGTCTTGCAGAGAATGCCTGTAGTTGAAGTGCAGGTAGGCGGGATGGGCGTCCAGCCTGCTTCCCAGATAGACCTGCTGATCGTTGCGGGTGGAGATTGACCAGCCTTCATAGCTGTCATCGAGGTAGTAAAAACCGTATTTGTTTCTGAAGAAAGCGCGGTAACCGGCATCCAGACTCAGGGTCTTATGTTTGAGTTTGAAGCCGCTGTTGAAATAGAAGCCGTTGTTTTTGTAACTCTCTTTATCTTCAATGTGATAGCGGCAGTTGAGGTTCAGTTGCAGGGCTTGGATGGGCTTTTGACTGAAGCTGAGTTCAAAACGCCAGTGCTGAGGGCGGCTGATGGTGTAGTTTTGCAGCGTGTGAGCCAATACTTCCCGATCAAAGTGGCTGACCTTGAAGCCTAAAGCAGAGGTCTTGTCTGCATACCTGAGAGCGGCTACCAGTCTGCTTTTGAGTGAATTGCTGGATGCGGTGGGGTTCTGATGTTGATTGGCGGCAAAGAGCAGTTGCAGCTTCAGGTGCTTGGCTAAGGGGAAAAGCGCATCGTAGGAAAGTTCCAGGGTATCCGGATTGCGGGTGATGACTTGGGCGAAGTTGCTGTAGGCGATCTTGGCTCTATCGGGGTCTTTGGCGAGGCTGATCTTTTGCTTGAAGCCGGCATGTTTATATTGCAGAGCGGCATAGGCGTGCACTTCTTCCCCGATCTTGCCCAGTTCCAGATCAAAATCAAGCTCCGAGAGGTAGAGCTTTAGAGCAAAGGCGGGGATGAGCAGGGTTCGCTTGTAGTAAGCGTTTTGGTGAGACCAATCGTGCTTTTGCTCATAGAGAAGGGCTCCCAAGCCGATAAAGTCATTCTCATATGCCAAAGCGCCGCCCCAGATGCGCTCTCTATCCAAAATGTGATTGTTGGTTTTACGCTTGGCAAAAGAGACAATCTGATTGTTCTGATCGAACAGCAGGGGTCGATTTTGGATGGAACCGAAGGCGAGGGTCTGGATTTCCCAGATACTTGCAATCATCGCAGCACCCATGGGGCTATAGAGATCTACGGGGCCCATGGAAGCGAGCTCCAGCATCGAGCTATGGCGAGAGCTGCCTGAGCTGCCCAGAGTGAGACCAGAGCCAAAACGGGGGCGGTAGTTGCCTACCACCATCTCTTCGATGGCGGAGAGACTGTTGATCTTGAGTGAAGCAGCCAGATAGCTACTTTGTTCATCCCAATTGTGAAGCAAACCGACATCCAATCTCTGGCTGGAAAAGCTGCCGCCAAAGTGATGCAGGTTTTGCAGCTCGCCATCCCACCAGAGCTGGTTTTTGAGAGCCCAAAGCCGGGTTTGCTTGAGGAGATTGGCTGCATCCTGTTGCCAAGCTTGTATTTGAATGTCGTCCAAAGAGAGCTCAATCAGCTCAGGGCTCTGAATTTCTTCATCAAAATCGGGTACCTGAGCCCAAAGCTGAAAGCCGAAAAGAAGGATGAAAACGAGGCAGTATCTCACCATCGGAATCTCAGTTCCAGACTGTGATCTGGGGAAAGCTCCTGATGGGTGCGGATGGCGTAGACGAGCGACAGGGATTCGTAATTGAGGCGCAAGCCAAAGCCAAAGCGGGAAGGATGACTCTGCCAGGAAGCGGCAAAGTGGAGTAAGTCACTCGCTTCCAGAGAGATGCAACTGCGGAAGCTGTCATCACCATGGGGCTGATGGACGTAGCTGATGGCAGATGCGGATCCCTGAGCAAAGCGATATAGCGCAGAAAAATGCCACTGTGCATCCCGGCTTGCCACTCTGAGCCAGCGGATTTCCGCTCCATAGTCGTCAATATTGGAGGAAATTCCGATGTCCGCCAGCCACCTCAAGTAGGAATCATCGGTGCTAAAAGACTCATGCACAAGGTGTTGAGTGTAGCCCAACACTATTCCCTCATGCTCCAGATTGGCATTTAGATAATAATCCCGGTAGTTGTAGTCCGGGTGGTTCATCCAAGCGGAGCCAAAGCCGGCGTGCAAGATCTTGTAGTCGGTGGCGTAATGCACTCCCCAGATTTGAGCCTCAGCCTGGCCGAAGGGGAGGTGATAGTTGAAGCTGACGCCGCTGTCCCGGATCAGAGGCGAGAGTATCTGGTCTGAAGGGCCATCCGAGAGAGCCGTGATGCCGCTCAAGGCGATGGCTGAGGCGCTTTCTTCGCTCAAATCCGCCAGCAGCGGACTGGGCATCCCATCCCAGCAGAAGATCAACAAAAACAGCAGGATGGGGTTGATAAAGCCTTTGCTCATCACAGGCAGCATGATGCAAACCGGAAGGAGGGCTGGTTTTAGTTTAGATCAAACTCAGCTCGGTTTCAGGATCAAAGAAATGTGCCTTGGCCATGTCTACGCTCACCTCAAGCTGCTGTCCCGCTTTGGGCAGTTCTTTGGGATCGAAGCGGGCGGTGAGGTCGTAGCTGCCGACCTTGAGCTGCAGGTGATATTCGTTGCCCAAGGGCTCCACGATGTCACAAAGCGCCATGATCTTTTGTGGAGCATCGGCCATGCTGTCAAAGCGGGCGTCGTAGATGTCCTCAGGGCGGATGCCGAAGACTATCGCCTTGTTTTGATATGACTTAAGCGTTTCTTCCTGCTTTTTGGTGAGAGCTACGCTGACGCCTTCGGTGACGAAACAGAGCTGCGAATCTTTGGCCTCCAATTTGCCGCTGAGCAGGTTGATTGCAGGACTGCCGATGAAGCCGGCGACAAACATGTTGGCGGGGTTGTTGTAGATGTCCAGAGGTGTGTCTATCTGATGGATGACACCGTCTTTCATCACCACGATCCTGTCCGCCATGGTCATCGCTTCCACCTGGTCGTGCGTCACATAGATCATGGTGTTTTCCAGATGCCTGTGCAGTTTCACGATTTCGGAACGCATCTGCACTCTCAGCTTGGCATCGAGGTTGGAGAGGGGTTCGTCAAAGAGGAAGACTTGAGGATTTCTCACGATCGCTCTGCCGAGGGCGACGCGCTGTCTTTGGCCGCCGGAAAGCTGTGCGGGGCGGCGTTTCATCATGCCTTCAATGCCCAAAAGCTTGGCTGCGTGATCCACCTTCTTGCGGATGGTAGCCTTGTCCTCTTTGCGCAGCTTGAGGGCAAAAGCCATGTTGTCATAGACCGTCATGTGCGGGTAGAGGGCGTAGTTTTGAAACACCATGGCGATGTTTCTGTCTTTGGGATGCACGTCGTTGACCAGTTTGTTCCCGATCCAGATTTCGCCGCTGGAAATCTCTTCCAAACCGGCGATGAGCCTGAGGACGGTGGTCTTGCCGCAGCCGGAGGGACCCACCAGCACCATGAACTCTTTGTCACGCGCTTCAAAGCTGACGTCTTTAACGGCGTGAACACCGTTATCATAAAACTTATTGAGGTTTTTTACTGTAATCTTGGCCATCAAAATACTCCTTTGGACTTGGCTAAAATATGGGGCATATATGTCAATACTTGTTTTGTCATATTAAGAAATCCTCACCTGATTGCGGCCTTCGTTTTTGGCTTTGTAAACGGCTCTGTCAGCCGCTTCGATGCAGCGTGCCAGATCCTGATCATTGTAGATTCCGTCATCGTGTTTATTGACGCCGATGCTGATGGTGATCCGGATTTCTTTGTCTTTGTAGCGGAAGACGTGCGCTTCCACTTTGGCTCTGAGCACTTCCATCTTGACCAAGGTGTCTTCCAGCTTGGAATCGAACAGGATGATCAGAAACTCCTCGCCTCCATAGCGGATCACCACGTCACTTTTGCGGAATTCCGAGCTGATGATCTTGGCCAAATCTGCCAAAACACGGTCTCCAGCGGGATGGCCATACTTGTCGTTCACGCTCTTAAAGTGGTCTATATCCACGATGGCGAAGCTGATAGGCGTCCTGTGTCGCGTGGCCAAAAGCAGGGTTTGGATGAGGTTTTCCTCCAGATGACGGCGATTTTTCAAACCGGTGAGGGCGTCGGTGAGCGAGAGCTCTTCCACCTGTGTGAGCAGGGATTCGATCTTGTCATAGTCTGCTTCCAGGGATTCCACATAGGCGTTGTTATACATGCTCACCTGGTTTCCCAGCATGAGGATGCGGTTTTCAAAATAGGGCATCACTAAGGCAAATTCCTCTGGGGAAAGCATGCTTCTAAAGAACTTGGAGGTTCTGATCTGCTGGCTCCAGACCTTGTTTAGATAGTAGTTTGAATACTGGAAATACTGGATGCTTGCCTTGAAGTCGGTACGCACGGCGGAGTAGTAGTTTCCCAAAAAGAAGTGCAGCTCTTGCAGTTGATTCATGCTCAAAAAGCCGCCCAAGCGCCGGGTTAAAAGCTCTGCGATCTTCATCTTTCTATCAGGCGGCATGAGGCGATCCTGCAGGCAAAAGATGTCGTAGAGCACCAAGGCGGTGTTGATATTCATGCGGCTTCTCACCGCAGTGTGGATCTTGGAAAGCAGTCTCTGCTTGAGGAGAGAATCGTTTGGCCATTGCATGGCTCTGATCCAGAGGATGAGGAGGAATAGCGCCGTATCTGCGCTGTCCGTGTGATAAAAGTATAAGATCAGCTCCAGCCATAGGCAGGCACATTCACGGCCTTTGTTCTGGTATGCGAGGATGTTTGCTTTGCAGATGCCATAGATGAGCAGGGTGAAAGGCTCAGAATTGTAGATTTTGTCACCATTACGCTCACTGATGCGGATGGCGGATTCGAAATCTCCCAATTTCACCATCAAATAGAGGAGCTGCATCTGGTCAAAACGCTCCAGGTTATCCTCGTTGGTAGTGCCGATCGGTTCCCAAAGCCATTGCAATAGAGGATGGCTGTGTTTGCGTACATCCACCGGCAGCTTGGTTATCAGCAACAGAGCTTTAAAAAGTGTAGATTGCTCGGCTGATTTGATGGCAACCAGATACTCCACCATGCTGTCGATCACCAGAGCCCAAAAGTCCTTATAGTCATCTCTATGAGGGTCTTGCACCATGTCGGAGCCGCAGATTTCCATCAGTTGATCCATCAACTCCGGCCTCAAGGCTTCCGAAGCATCCATGAGCGTGGTCACCAAAGATGGTAACTCTCTGTGGTTCTTGATGATCGGGTCTTGAGTATCCTTTGTCATGGCTATTTGTCCTTTTTGGCAGGGCTGCTGGGGAAGAAGATATATTTGGTCTCATTTTCCTTGGTGAGCCCAAACTTCTCTCTGGCGATGACTTCGGCGGCTTTGGGGTCGGTTCTCAGGCGGTGATTTTCTTCTCTGAGGCTGTCGTTTTGCGCTTGTAAAACCTTCATCTCCTGCTCCAAGGTCTCCATCTTCTTGCGGATCTTGTTTGCCTTGTAAAAGCTGCTCTCGCTGAAAAACAGCAACCAGAGCACCGCGATGATGAGCAGTACCCAAAAGATCAGGTTGTAGAGCTTGTGATACTTGGGTTTCTTCTTTATTCTGGTGCTCATGAGCCAAATACCTTTGCCACGAAGGAACGCTTGATGTCGATGGCATGATAAGGACACATCTCGTGACAGCACATACACTTGATGCACTTGGAGGTGTCGATCAGGGGGAAGCCGTCAGCCTGCCAGTCGATAGCCTTGACGGGGCAGCTTTTCACGCAGACGCCGCAACGCTTGCAATCTTTCCCGATCACCGGCCTGGCGTAATAGAGCTTTTTAAAGCTGTGCCGGATCGGTTGAGGCAGGTGTTTGAGCAGGTCTTTGCGCAGCTTCACCACTCCCAATTCCGCTTGGAAGGAGGGGTAGTCTATGAAGCTTTTGGGGATGTTGATTGCCGAAGGGAGCACACCTTCAGCATGGAGGATGGGCGAGAGGTAGGGCACGTCTTTGAGCTTGAAGCCCATCATGGTGGCGGCGATATAATCCAGAGCGGCGATAGAGGAGGAGCCAAAGAAAAGCCCGAAATGACGCGGGTTTCCAGCCGAAGGCCCAGCTCCATCCATGCCCAAAATACCGTCGATAAAATTGTAAGTTATTCTGTCCTTGGTGAGTTTCCACAGGGCGATCAGGAGGTCTGAAAAGCTGTGTGTGTCAGGGTATTGGCGGTGGTAATCACTCTTGATCAAGCCCGGAACGAGGCCATAGAGGTTTTTGAAGGCGCCGGTGAAGGCCATCAGGCTGTGGGTCTTATATTTGGCTACGTTGATGACGATGCCGCAGCGCCAAAAAGCCTCGGAGATGCGCAGCGTCTTTCCATCTATCTGCAGTTCTCTAAAGCCCATGGTGGAGAGGTTTTGCAGCTTGATCGGATAGCGTCTTGCCAAGTCGGCAAAGCCTGTCGTTTCCCATACGTTTTCCACCGAGACACTGCCTCCGGGCGAGTCTCCCACCCAAACTTCCTTGCCTGCATCCAAAAAGTAGCGCACTATCGCTTCCACCACGAGAGGATGCGTGGTCACAGCCTTTTCAGGCGGGTAAGCACCCAACATATTGGGTTTGATCAGGACGCGCTTGGCCTTCTGCAGCTTGGGGTTGCGGCAGCTTTTGATGAAGGTTCCCACAGCATCCTGCAGCTCATCCAGGTCATAGCTGCTCAGCTTGCGGATCTGGACTCTGGGTTGTTTCATTCTGCGGGATGGGGTTTTTTGCGTTTGAAGATATCGGGATTCAAGCTGGCGGAAAGTGAGATTTGAGACATTGGCTCGGCGCCGATTATTTGATAGGCAAAGGCCAGGTTAAACTCCACATACTTGATGTGAGTTTCCAAGCCGACGGTGAGGAAGTGCTGATCGTTTTTGGGGATTTTCCCACCTTTGGGCACATCATTCCACCAAATAGAGGTATCTGCGTGAGCGATGGTTACGGTGGGAAAAGTGTAAAGGCCGTTGTAGATGCCAGGATGGTAAATGTAACCCAGCCTATACTTTGTCTTTTCATTGCGGGTGTTTTCGTAGCCGGCTTTGAGGGTGAGGCGGTCTTTGTATTTGGGATGAACGATGGAAGTGTTTTCCCAGTCTGCCTGAGCAGAAAAGCCATGCTTGCTGCCCTGATATCTGGCACCAAAGGTAGCTAAAGCGGGTAGCTTGCTGCTAAAGTTGATCAAATCCATGTCCCAATCCAGTTTTGCCTGAGGCATGTAGGTGGCGCCCGCTCCCCAGTTGTCCTTGTCATACAAAAATCCCGCTTGAGGACGCAGCATAAACTTGGTCTTTCGGATTGCGGCAAAGCTGCGCAGTATAGCCAAGTCATCGATGTAGTGGAATTGGCCATGAAGATTGAGTCCCAGATTGAAAGCACCCAGATGGAAAGCCAGGTTTCCCGTAGCCTGGTGCAAGCTGTAGTGCGGATAACGGCTATAGACGGATCTTCCCGAACTACTGCCGGCTATATCAAAGGCTATGTTTCCCGTGTTTTGATGCAAGCTGTTGGGTGGATCGTGCCTATGGAAATCTTTGGACTGATTCATCACTATGTTCATGCTGTTCAAGGTAATGATCTTGGGCAAGCTATACGCCGTTCCCCAAGTGAACGTTGGGACAATTTCGCCTCCCAAAGCCACTATTCCAAGGGGCAGGGGAGCATTAAAATCGCTTTCAAACTGATAGATTTTGGTGGTGCTGGGCGGTTTTACCAGCATTTCAAGGTAGATAGAAGATTGGCCTGCCTTGTAAGCGGCAGGATTGGTCAAGATGGACTCTTCGCCTCCGGTGAAACTCACCGAGGAGTGTCCACGCCCCAAACTCTTGCTGCCCAGATAGCTGAGACTATAATAGTCAAACACCGGATCCATAGCTAAGGGCAGGGAAAAATGCAAGCTGTCGGCAGCCTGCGCAAATAGGCCTGATGTCAGGATCAGCGCTACGATGATGAGTATGTTTCTCATAATGAAACCTCTTTATTCAATAACGATGGTTTGTTTGCGTTCTTTACCCACGGAAACCAGTTGCAGAGGCTTTTCTACCAAATCCTGCACTGCTTCCAGGTATTCAATCGCTACCTTGGGTAGGTGTTCAAGCTTGGTGCAGCCGGTGATATCTTCTTCCCAGCCAGGTAGTTCCAGATATTCACACTCCACTCTGGCAAGGTCGAGATGATGTGAAGGATAGCCCTTGAGTCGATCGCCGTCCAGCCAATAGGAGGTGCAGATCTTCAAGGTTTCGATGCCGCTCAGGACGTCAAGCAGTGTGAGAGCGAAGGAATTGATGCCGTTGATTTGGGAGGTGTAACGGGCTGCCACCGCATCAAACCAGCCTATGCGTCTGGGTCTGCCTGTGGTGGAGCCAAATTCGTTGCCCGCTTTGCGGATGTAATCACCCACGGCGTCGGTTAATTCCGTAGGCATGGGGCCTTCGCCAACACGTGTGCAATAGGCCTTGTAGATGCCGATGATTTTATCTATACAGTGAGGCGGCAAACCTGTTCCGATGCTGATTCCACCGCTCACTGTGTGTGAAGATGTCACGTAAGGATAGCTGCCGTAGACGAGGTCTAAAAGCGTGCCCTGTGCACCCTCGAAAAGAAAGCGTTGGCCCTGAGAATACCAATCCCAAAGCAGGCTTTCCGTCTGGTACATAAAGGGCTTTAAGAAGTCGTAAAGCTTGACCAGTTCTTCGATTTCGCTATCCAGCTCCGCATCCTTGATGTGCAGATGATGATGAGCGTAGAGGGCGATCATCCGCTCACGCAGCCAAGTGGGAAAGCGCAAATCCACCAAACGGATGGCACGGCGCGCCACTCTATCCGCATAAGCAGGCCCGATGCCTCTGCCTGTGGTGCCGATCTTGGCTTTGCCCAAACGCTGTTCTGAAGAGAGATCCAGCTCTTTGTGGATGGAGAGCACCATCGAGGCACGTTCGTCGATAAAGAGCCTGCCAGTGAAGTCTATACCAGCTTCCATCAGCTTTTCAATCTCAGCTTTGATACCTCTGGGATCAACGATCACGCCGGAACCGATTACACACTTGACCTGAGGATACAACATCCCCGAAGGAACGCTGTGAAACACATATTTTGCGCCGTCTACGACTATCGTGTGCCCGGCATTGGCTCCGCCTTGGAAGCGAACCACCACATCGGCAGTTTCTCCCAAGAAATCCACTATCTTGGCCTTTGCCTCGTCTCCCCACATACATCCCAATACGGCTAATGAACTCATCGCTTTCTCCCGTGATTTTTCGATACTTCACCCCATAGCGGAAGGGTGCTTTTTTGTCAACTTAAATCTCTACAAAACGCATAGAGGTCGCTTCAATCCCATATAACACGCCTCTCTTGTGCTTTAACCCAGATGATGCAAGAGACTTTTCTCTGAGGTTGAGTTTTTCCCCAGTCACCTACTTCGTCCTTACTTACCCGCAGGGTGATGCCGTGGTGATACTCGGGTTTTTCCCGAGAGGCTCCGAGTAATCACCGGGCGGCTAAGCAAGGAAGGAGCAGGGGCTCATCCCGAACTGCCCAAGTATGGTCGCTTGCCAAAACAACCCTATCAAGCGCCTAAGCAAGGTAGGGCAGGCAAAGGCACACTGAAGCTACTGTATTTTTGGGGTTTATAAAGCAAAGGACGAAAGACCGCTGGTCTTACATCTTGATATAAATTGTCTTAGCTAGATAGAGATACACGGTCAGGGACAGCGCGTCAACGATGGTGGTGATGATCGGCGAAGCCATGAGCGCGGGGTCTATTTTGAGTTTGCGGGCTATCATCGGTAGTGTGCAGCCCACCACTTTGGCTAATATCACGGTAAAGAGCAGCGAAGCTGAGACAGTGAGCGCCAGCAGCGGATCATGATGGAAAATCCACACTCGCAGGAAGTTTACCGCAGCCAAAACTAACCCCACAACCAAACTCACCCGCAATTCTTTGTAGAGCACTACAAAGTAGTCTTTTAGTCCCACTTCACCCAGCGCCATACCGCGGATGATCAGAGTTGAGACCTGGGTGCCGGCATTGCCTCCGGTGTCCATCAGCATGGGGATGAAAGCGGCTAAAATTACCACGGAGGCTAGTTCTTTTTGGTAACCTTGGATGATCACACCGGTGAAGGTGGCGGAAATCATCAAAAACAGCAGCCAGAATATCCTCTGCTTGGCCAGACCGAACACACCTGTATCCAGATAATCCTTCTCGCTGTGAGCCAAAGCGGCCATCTTTTCCATGTCTTCCGTGGTTTCTTCTTCCACCACGTAAAAGACGTCGTCTGCGGTGATAATACCCAGCATCTTGTCGTTTTCATCTACTACCGGCATACTGTGGAAGCCGTATTTGGCAAAGACGCGGCTCACCTCTTCCTGATCCATGTCGGCTCTCACACTGATTACGTTGGTATTGACCAGCGGGCCGATATGCTCGTCAAAAGCACTGACCACGATCTCCCTCAGCGCTATCACGCCCTTGAGGATGCCATCTGTATCCAATACATAGAGATAGCTCAAAGATTCAGCCTCATGACCATGCACCTGCAGATACTCCAAAGTCTCTTTTACGGTCATCTGCTCCCGGATCGCCACAAACTCTGTGGCCATGATACCACCAGCCGTTTCCGGATGGTGACGCATCAGCTCTAAAACTTCCTTAACATCCTCATCGGGAAGCGCTTCCAAAAGCTCCGATGCCTCTTCGGGTTCCATGGTTTCCAAGAGGTCAACCAGCTCGTCCGAAGCCATCTCAGAGATGATCTCTGCTTTTTGCTCATCCGGGAAGAGGTCTAAAAGCTCACCCTTGTCCTCGTCTTCGGCTTCCTCGATGATGGCAGCTAAAACATCGCTGGGAAAGCGAGATAAAAGCAGGATAGCATCACCTTCATACTCTTCCAAAGCATCCAGTATATCCGCTGGATGGATGTCTTCCAAAGTGGTCTTGATTTCATCTGCAGGACTGTCCAAGAGGAACTGCAACAGGTTGGCACCTTGAAGATTATCTCCCATGTCCCACCTCCTTTTTAGCTTTTGATGCTCCCAGTCTCGTTTAGGGGCTATTTTGTCAAGCAAAAGCTGATTTGTGACGCTATTAGCCGTTTTGGTGTGCCTCAAGATTGCGTAAACTGAGCCTCGCCGCATTGCGGCAAATGCAGGGGAAGGTTATGCACGCTACTTCAACAGACAAGCTCTTGGGGACTAAAGTGTTAGCAGCGCTGTTGCGATCTGTTGACCATTTATAGCTTGACAATTTGAGGTCATTTCTCTCTGGTGAAACAAATACCTATTTCGCAGGAGATACTCATGAGACGAGCGTTTTTATTGAGCTTATGTTTTTGTCTGGCATGGTCTTTCGCCTTTGGCCAAGCTGTGGCTGAGGGAGAGACGATGCGCAACCCCAACACCTATACACTTGGGCCTGAGTGTGACTATGAAAGCTTTACTCAAGCTATCCAATTTCTAAATAATCTATCCAGTGTACCTCAGCCAGGCATCACCTTTCTGGTGAGTGCAGGAGCGACATTCAACGAGAATCCACCCACCATCACGCGTTCAGCTTCTGAAACGGCGCCGGTGGTGTTTCGGAAAGATGGCGAGGGCGAGAATCCCAAGATCTTTGCTACAGGCACAAACGCACCCAAT
>JAKQWO010000029.1 GCA_029561955.1 Candidatus Cloacimonadota bacterium | reverse complement strand
TTTCGCTTGCCTAAGGTGCTGGATTATCTGCACAATAAGGGCTTCTACAGCGTGCTGTTGGAATCGGGTGGGGCGCTGGCTTCGGAGTTTGTCCGCCTGCGTTTGGTGGATAAGCTCTTGATCTACTATGGGGCCAAGATTATCGGTGGCGACAAGGCTGCGCTCAGCTCGCTGGATCTGGGTAACATCGCCAATGCCATAAAGTTAGATGTCCGTTCCTGCATGGTTTTGGACGGTGATCTGGTGTTAGAGGCATATCTAAAATAGGCTCTGTTAAGCTACCATTTCCAGGGCAGAAGGTAGCCGGCGGTCGCTGAACCGCCGCCCCTTAGCTGATACAAGCGGTTATTAATTACCATTTCCAAGGCAGGAAATGATCCTTGATCCGCTCGTTGTAGTATCTGTCCGTCATGGTGGCGATGAAGTCCCTCACCTGTTCAGCCGGCAAGAAACCTTCCCTATAGGCATCCACTTTGTGATCCAGGAAGTGTTTGAAAATCATGGAGTTAGTATCGCCGTTGCGGATGTCTCTCATGTAGATGTCAAAGAGCATGCCCATGGTGCGGTTGATGATTGAATTGGCGTGCTTTACGTTTTCATCCGTGTAGATGTATTTGTAGTTAAACTTCTTCAGCTCAAGCAGATGGTGTGATGTCTCCTCATCGAAGGCGATCCAATCCCTGTCAATGCTGTTGGCGATCACGCTCTTGATCAGTGTATCGATGATCTGGCTGTTTTCGTTGCCCAAATAATCGGTGGCTTCTTTGGGTAAGTCTTCTCTGTTCAGTATTTTAAAGCGGATGGCGTCCTCGATGTCCTGGCCAATGTAAGCGATGGTGTCGGCAATGCGCACCACACAGCCTTCCAAGGTGCAGGGCATCCATTGGACAAATTCGCCGGCCTTTTTGCGGGTGATGTAATCTTGGATATCGGCTTCGGTCTTGTTGAATTCGGGTTCCAAGCGGGTGTTGTGCACCTCTCCATCGTGTGAAATGATGCCGTCCCGCACTTGGAAAGTTAGGTTCAGGCCTTGCCCTTTGCGGGAGATGGTATCCACGATGTGCAGCGATTCGATGTTGTGATGAAACTCGCCTATGCCATGCTCAACGCAGCTATTGGAGAGCGCTTTTTCGCCGTCATGACCGAAGGGAGGATGTCCCAAGTCATGCCCCAGAGCGATGGCTTCGATCAGCTCTGTATTGAGCCTCAAGTATTTGCCTATGGTGCGGGAAATCTGCGAAACGTGCGCAACGTGCAGGTTGCGGTTTGTCATTTCCTCGTCGATGAGATTGGTGAAGGAAAAGACCTGCGTTTTGCCGTGATAACGTCTGTAGGAGCCGCTGTAGAGGATGCGGTCTCGATCAACGGCAAAGCGGGTGCGCATCTCATCTTCGTTTTCCTTATGCCTGCGTGTGGCGTCTTCATCCCTGAAGGCACGTGGTCCCAAGGCGCATTGATAGCTTGCCCTGATTTGTAAGAATAATTTATTCAAGTTGTCTTTCATACTTTCATCGCTCCGTAATGGTCTTTAGACAATATAAAGCTGCTTGGGATAAGAGGCAAGAGATATAAAGTGCTGAGCGGCTGCAAAGGGGTGTCCGGATGCCTGTGGAGCGGCGTCTATAAAGGCTGCTCAGAGGGTGTGAGGCGAGGGATGATCAAAAACTTTAAAGATCAGGTATTTTGCTGATATGGCAAGAGTTAGCCGCTGTTTATGATCTGCTTGGAAGAGGATATTTCCACTTGGGTAAAAATAGTTATTGACCGCACTTGAATCTTTAAAAACATGGTCTCACGAGGGAAATTGTATGCAAAAACCCATTATCGCCATCGACGGACCTGCTGCCTCCGGAAAGAGCACTACGGCCCGGCTCTTAGCTGCCAGGCTGGGATTGGTGTATCTCGATACCGGAGCCATGTATCGTGCTTGCGCCTTGCAGGCCGAGAGGTTAGCTGTGCCCTTGAATGACTCCAGCGCCATTGAGGCAATGATGGACGAAATGCCGCTCAGAGTGGAGCTTTCAGGTGGTGTAAACCGCATCTATTTAGGCGATGAAGACGTTTCCCAGCAAATCCGCAGCGAACACATCTCAAAGCAAGCTTCTGCCATCTCTGCTCTGCCCAGCGTGCGGCTGAAGATGGTGGAATTGCAGCGAAAGATCGCTTCCAACGGAGGCTTTATCCTGGATGGACGTGATATAGGCTCATATGTATTTCCCGATGCGGATTTTAAGTTTTTTCTGGTAGCAGACCCGGAAGTCAGAGCCCAGAGAAGGGTTGAAGAGCTCAAATCAAGGGGCTCAGAAGTGGATTTTCAGGAAGTGTTGGCAGACATTCTCCAAAGGGATAAGAATGACGCTGGCCGTGAGTTGGCACCCCTGAAGAAGATGCCGGACGCCATCGAGGTGGATACCAGTAACCTGACCATCGAAGAACAAGTAAACGTGCTTCAAGACATCATCATGCAAAAACAGGATGCTACCAAAATCTACCTGGCGGAACATTCCGGTTTTTGCTTTGGAGTGCGTAGGGCAATTCAAATGGCTACAGAGGCCAAAGACTTGGGACGAAAGGTCTGCACCTTGGGTGAATTGATCCACAATCCGGTGGTCGTAAACCAGCTTGCAGCGCAGGGAATCACGGTGTGCGATGATCCCTCGCATCTGGAAAATCACACCGTGATCATCCGCTCTCATGGTGCGCCTAGAGAGGTCTATGAAGCTTTGGAAGCCTCTGGAAACACGGTCGTTGATGCTACTTGTCCTTATGTGAAGCGGGCTCAGCAACTGGTGCAAGAGATGTCTGCCAAGGATTATCAGGTGATTATCATGGGAGATGAACACCACCCAGAGGTAATCGGAATGCGCTCTTGGGGCAATGGAAGCACACTCGTCCTGGCTCCGGGTAGCACACCGGAATTGGTGTTACACAGCAAAGTGTGCATCGTCTGCCAAACCACCAAGAAGCCTGAGGATTTGGCTGCAATGAGTGCCTGGTTTAGCACGCGGGTGCAAGAGCTGAGGATTTTCAACACCATCTGCTTAGCCACCCAGCAGCGTCAAAAGGCTACCGCTGATCTGGCTCAGAATGCAGACCTGATGATCGTCATCGGTGGACAAAACAGCTCCAATACCACTCAACTTTTTCAGCTTTGCCAGAGATATTGCCATTGTCAAAAGATTGAGACAGATGAGGAAATACAGCCACAATGGCTTGAGGGCAAGCAGGTTATCGGCCTGGCTGCCGGAGCATCCACACCCTCACAAACCATCTTGAGTGTATTCAATCGAATCAAAGAAATAATTGGGGAACCCGAGCGTGTTACCACCATCGGAGAAATCCCCTTGTATAAGGAGGAATCATGTTAAATCATGATCAAAACAACGTCAACGTCGATCTTGAAGATGAAAAGAACAAGGTCGGTGAAGACATAACGTCGCAGAAAAAACCCGAAGAAGGTGCACCCGAACAGGAAGTTAGCACCATAACCCCAGAAGAATTAACACCTCAGGAGCCTGAGCATGAAGCTGAAGCTCCTGAACCAAGCTCTGAAGCTGAGGCTGTTGTCGATGAGGCTCCTGTAGCAGAGATTGCTGAACCAGAAGCTACCGCAACGGAGGAAGTTACACCCGAGCCAGCGGCTGAGGAAGCACCGGCTCTCGTTGCTGAGCAAAAAGAGCTTGAAAAACCCAAAGCACCCGTGTCCCAAGAGGAAATGGATCGTCAGGCAATGATCAACATGTATGACAAATACACAGTCAGCCTTGAAAGAGGCGAGATCATTGAGGGAACTGTAGTTGACGTGACCGACAAGGACGTCGTGGTGGCCATTGGTTACAAATCCGACGGCGTGATACCTATTAGCGAGTTTAGCTATGGTGGAGTACCAGAAATCAATTCTACCATCAAGGTTTACATCGAGCGTGTGGATGACGGAGAGGGCAAACTGGAGCTTTCCAAAAAGAAAGCCGATTTTATCAAAAACATTGAAAAGATCAAACAAGCTTTTGATGCAGGCACCATCCTACCCGGAGTGGTTCGCCGCCGTGTGAAAGGTGGAATGATCGTGGAAGTGATAGGGATCGAAGCCTTCTTACCCGGCTCACACATCGGTGTTCGCCCCATGCCCAATCTCGACCAATACATCGGCAAAGAGATGGGCTTCAAGGTCTTAAGCTTGGATGATAACCATAAAAACATCGTCGTTTCCCGCAAACTGGTCTTGGAAGCCGAACAGGTAGAGAAGAGAAAGGAACTGTTGAGCACCATCCAAATAGGCGCCGAACTGGACGGCGAAGTGAAAAACATCACCACCTATGGCGCTTTCATCGACTTAGGTGGCATTGATGGACTGTTGCACCTCACCGATATGAGCTGGGGTAAGATCAATCATCCCTCCGAAATGCTGAGCATCGGCGATAAGGTGAAGGTGAAAGTGATCACTTTTGATCCTGAAAGCGAAAGGATTTCCTTAGGACTCAAGCAGTTGGTGCCCCATCCTTGGGAGACCATTGAGCTCAAATTCCCCGAAGGCACACGTATTACCGGTAGAGTGATGAGTGTGAGGTCATTTGGCGCATTTGTGGAGCTTGAGCCCGGCGTGGAAGGCTTGGTGCACATTTCCGAGATGTCTTGGACTAGAAAGATATCCGATGCACGCAAGTTTGTCAAAGTGGGCGATGTGATTGATGCCATCGTGCTGGAACTGGATACAGAAGATCAACGCATCTCTCTGGGAATGAAGCAGATGGATCCCAACCCCTGGCTCACGATCGAAGACCGCTACCCGATCGGCAGTGTTCTCACCCGCAAGATCAAGAGCATCACGGCTTTTGGCGCTTTTGTAGAGGTCGAAGATGGAATCGATGGCCTGATCCACATTTCAGATATTAGTTGGACGAAGCGTGTCTATCACCCTCGTGAAGTGTATACCAAAGGTCAGGAAGTGGAAGCTGTAATCCTTTCCATTGACAGGGCTTTACACCGCATTGCCTTGGGCGTCAAACAAATGAACCCTGATCCTTGGCAATATCTGCATGAGCTGCTACCCATAAACTCTGAAGTATTGGGCATTATCACCAAGCTCATCCCCAAAGGGGTGCTGGTGGACATTGAGACAGAAAAGGAAGTGATAGAAGGATTTGTCCCCATTTCCCACCTGGCTATTCCCAAGTTGGATAACTGTGAAGATGCCTTCGTGGAAGGAGAAAGAATCCCCCTGAAGGTGATAGAACTCGATACGGACAACCGCAGATTGATCCTGAGCGCCAAGGCTTTCTTCTACTCCAGAGACCCTCAACTTCATGAGGAGTATGTGGCCATCCACGAAGCTGTTATGCGCGAAAAGCTCGCCCTGATCCAAAAGAGGAAACAGGAAAAAGCCCAGCGTGAAAAACAGCGCAAAGAACGGAATAAGAAGAAGAAAGAAGAAGCTAAAAAACAGGAAGATGAGCTGCAGGAACAGGAAGAAACGGTAGCTGAAACCCCTGTGGAAGAGGCTCCCGTAGCTGAAATGCCTGAACCTGAAGTGATTGAGCCAGTGACTGAAGCTGTTGTCGAGGAAGCCCCAGTGGAAGAGGCTCCTGTGGAAGAAGCTCCTGTGGAAGAAGCTCCCGCCACAGAGGAACCTGTAGAAGAAGCTCTGATAGAGGAAGCTCCTGCAGGCGAGGTTTCAGTCGAGGAAGCTCCTGTAGCAGAAGAACCCACACCTGAACAAGAACCCGTGGAAACACCGGCTGAAGTTATTGAAGAAATAGCTGAGGTTCCTCAGGAGCCTGAAGCTGAAGTTCCGACACCCGAAGAGGAAACCCAAGAGTAATCCCTCTTAATATGCCTGAGAATAAAGAATACCAAGTGGCGGCTCTTCCCAGCCGTCACTTGGTCATTTGGCTGGACTTTCTTGTTCCCATCGTATTGCTGGTCTTATTCACCATCTTTATCGATGCCCGAGCCTTTGATTTATCCATCTCGGCACGGTGGTATCATAGCCTCCAGGGCTGGTTTTTGCCCAAGAACCACTTTATCTACAAATACGCTGTCTACCCGGCCTGGGGTGTTGTAATCTTTGCCCTGTATAGGTTTGTCCGCTCTTTCTTTGATTCTCGCTATAGAGGCAAGCGCAAGAGCTGTCTCTACCTAATTTTGGTGATGATCATTGGCCCGGGCTTGGTGGTAAATACAGCTTTAAAGCAGCAATGGGGCAGACCCAGACCTCGGAACATCCAAGAGTTTGGCGGCAAGTATCGCTATGAGGCGCCCTGGCAGATGGATAAAAGCAGCCCCGGCAACTCCTTTCCCAGTGGGCATGCCAGTATGGGGTTTTACTTTGTGACGCTCTTCTTTCTAAACCGACACAAAAGGAAGTCCTTCTGGATAGGGCTGTTAGCCTTTACTTGGGGAGCCCTGATCGGCTTTGTGCGCATCATGCAAGGAGGTCACTTCTTCACGGATGTGCTCTGGTCGGCTGCCATAGTGTGGCTGGTTGCGGCTTTGCTCTATTATTCTATGGCTTTACACAAAGAACCGCTTATATTGTCTGAGACAGAAAACACGTGATAGATCAATATCCTTAACCTAACGAATACTTTTCAAGGAGATATGTAACATGAAGAAAGAAAACACTCCCCTGCAACAAGCTGAACAAGTTGTGCAGGGCCACATGAATGAGGTGAAGAAAATGAAGACAGGATATGTAATCCTGCTGGTGATCGTCCTGATCATCGTCATACTAATAGCATCCGTTATCGGTCGCTACAACCAAATGCAAACCAAAAAGGTCGATGTGGAAACCGCATGGTCACAGGTTGAAAACCAATATCAACGCCGTTTTGACCTGATTCCCAACCTTGTTTCCACGGTTCAGGGAGCTGCCAACTTTGAGAAAAGCACGCTTACAGACGTAATCGAGGCCCGCGCCAAAGTGGGGCAGATGAACGTGACTCCCGAAACCCTAACCAATCCGGAAGCTTTCGCCAAGTTCCAACAAGCCCAAGACGGCCTTAGCTCCGCATTGAGCAGGCTGATGGTGGTGGTGGAACGCTATCCAGACTTGAAAGCAAACCAAAACTTCCTCGAGCTCCAAGCTCAGTTGGAAGGCACCGAAAACCGCGTGACCACCGAAAGAGGCCGCTTTAACGACAGCGTGAAGAGCTTCAACGCTTACATCGTGGTTTTCCCGAACAACATCTTGGCTGGCATGTTTGGCATGAAGCCCATAGCCTATTTCCAGGCTACAGAAGAAGCCCAAACAGCACCCAAGGTACAGTTCGACTAAAGCTCAACACCTGTCAGACAATTGAGGTCACCGAAGTTACGCGGTGACCTTTTTTGTGGCCCCAAAAAGGAAGCAGCCTGTTGTGGTCTTTAGTCATAGCTACCCAGCAGGATAAGCTTACAGATGGCAACTGTTTGGTTGCTTTGGTAAGCGAACTTACTGCTTTGCTTCGGTGAGCGATGGCTACTTCTCTGGTCGCTATGTCTAACGACCCTGCTTTTTGGTCGCTTCAGCGAGCGACCCTACCTCTTCCCTGCTTAGCCGCCCGGTGATTACTCGGTGCCTCCCGGGTTTTTCCCGAGTATCACCGAGTAATCACCGGGCGGGTAAGTAAGGGCCACGCAAGAGAAGCATTGTTAACCTCAAGGAGAGCAAGGAAAAGGCAACCTGCACAGATTTGGATTTGGATCAAAATCAATTTTGTTGCACTTTATCCTTGACAGGGAGGCTCAATTCGCATACGATGTACCCAATCAAAAAGAAGGACGAGGTTCAATATGAAAACGATCCGCAACATCTCTCTGGTAGCGATCTTGGTGCTGCTTGCAGTCGGTTTGAGCGCAGGCAAATACAACGAGCGCAAAGGTATAGGACTACACTTTGGTACCGCCAGCGGCAGTGGTTATGCCATGCGTTGGATGGGTGACCAATTTGGTTTTCAGCTCACCATGGGTGCCTACACAAAAGGTTCCAACAAGGTTAATTTTCGGGATCACTACTATGATTATGATGCCGAATACACGCCTGATGTCAATGGTCATATTTGGCGGAAGATCAGTGGACGCTCCACCAAGGCAGCCATAGGCCTGAACGGCATCATGGTTCTGGATCGCTTTAACAAAGGCAGCTTTTACGTTGTGGGTGGCGGCTCAATGACCACCGGCAAAAAGACAGTCTTTTCCGCCAAATACTTACTTAGCTACTCTGGATCAGACTCCAACAGCTATCGAAGAGTGGCAATGGAACCCATCAAAAGCGAGAAGGTCAATGTGCATGACTGGATTGTGGGTGTAGGTCCCGGCATAGAGCTGGCTCTGACGCGCCACTTCCGACTGGCTTTCGAAGTTCCCATCACCTATGATGATAGCGACGACATCGTGATGTATATCCCACAGGTAGGCTTTTATTACTATTTCAAATAACGCCTGCTTTTTGTTGCAGGATTTTGCTGCTTGAAGTGTAAGTAGAGCAGAGGCGATTGTTTGCTTACGATTGCCTCGTCAAATCTAAAACCTATAAAAGGAGCTTTATCATGAAGAGAGTCCTGCTCGCTATATCGCTGGCCTTGCTGATATTTGGCCTCGCTGCTGAAGACGCCATGTATGGTGCTTTTCGGGTGATCACCAGACCCAAGGGTGCAGATGTGACTTTGTATGATGCGGATGTGTATCTGAGCCCTACGCCCACGCCCATCTATCCTGTCTTGATGGATGAGTATATGGACTTGGTGGAGGGGATACCCGGACGGCACATCACGCTGATGATCACCAAAAAGGGCTATATCCCCATCCGTCAGGAAATCTTTGTGCCTTTCACGCATGAAGATGAGATGGAAGCCCTTGGAGACCCCTCTACATTTATATTTGAGCTGGAAAGAGATGTGAAAAGAGTCTATCACAGGGTTTGCATCTACTACGGCTACAGACACCGCAATCCGAGACCCCCAGTGCATGTTTACTACCATCCCTGGTACCCACCGGTTCACTATGTGTGGTACCCGCCGCCTCCACCTCCGCACAGGCCACCCAGACCACCCCGACCACCCGTGGTATATTCAGGTTCGGTGACAGCATCCGCTTCCGGACCCGGCTGGGGAACGGCGTCTGGACGCAGAGACAAGCTCAATCCTCCGCCGCCTCCACCCTCTCCGGGTGGGCCAAAAATGGAGGCTGATCCAAAGCCACCACGCAAGGGAAGTTCACTATCGCAGCTCCCCGCAAAGATAAAAAGTGCAATCCAGGGTATTGGCGGCAGCAAAGAAGTCAAAGCCAAAAACGATGAGGAAAAGAACAAATCAACCAATGAGAAAAACTATTCCAGAACTACGAATAGCACACAAACACCTGGCACTAAATCGAGCTCGCTAGGCAAAGCCAAGGAACAACAGACAGACTTGGAATATGAGAAAAAAGTAAAGAGTGGCTCCAAAAGTAAATGAACGAATAGATGGAAAAAGCCCCCAGTGCTGAACACATTGGGGGCTTTGTCTATGTGTCTATGTTTCTTATAGGTTGAGCTGCAGGTGGTCGACGATGTCCTTGAGCAATTCGGGGCGCTCTTTGAGATCGCTGTTGCCGAGATACTCTCTGCGTTGGCGGAATCTGTCGTCCAAAGTAGCTTTGTATTTGTCCATGTTATCACGTGTTTTGGGCTGATATTTGTCATAGTAGCCGGGGATGATCTTATCCACAGATTCTTTGGTGGGGATCATGGAGCCGGGCAGCATATCCCAAGGTTCCCATTCTAAGGCATCGGTGAGGATGGCGGTCTGCATGGCAAGAGAGGTGTTCAAGGGGATTGCCTCCAGCTCGTCGTCAGATTCCTTCCAATATCCACGTGAGTTGAAGCAATAGACGTCTGCGCCGTTCTCAATCACCTTGATGAAGGCTTCCACGTCACGGTAGAGCTCATAAACTCTGAAGGGATTGGCAAATGGCTCGAAGACCAGCTTGTTCAATTCTTCTTCAGTCACGTTTTCGGCTCTGTTTCTTTGGGTCATTAGTGAGGCACCCATAGCTACCGCTAAGTGCTTGTTGTTGAATTTGATAACGGGTGGCAGAGTGCTGTCTTTGCTGAGCCAGACCAATGCTTTGGGGAAGCCGCAGCGGTTGACGTAGTTGCCCAGAAGTCTTCTATCCAAGAGGGCACGTCCGTTTTGGTTGCGCAGGTCTTGGCCGACAGGGATGCGCTTGCCATCGATCTCAAGCAGGGCGTGGTTCATCAGAGCCAGCGCATATTTCCAGTCCGGATGGTCGATGGGGCGGCTGTCTGTCTTATCGAAAAGTGTGGGTTCCCAGCAACGGCAAAGCTTGTTTTCCAGGTCGATCTGGAAGGCGTCGTCGTGCAGCACCACTTTAGAAAAGCCTTCTGGCAGTGTGCCGGCGTTGTCGTGGCTGTTGGTGTGTGATGATTTTCCTGTTCCGGAGAGGCCGTAGAAAGCGATGGAACGCTTGCCTAAGTCGTGATACTTGGCGTCTTTACAGGTGCCAAAGTCAATCTCTTTGATGCCTCCGTGACAGGCTGCCATTCCGATTCTGATGCCGGAAGTCCATGCCATGGTGAGGGTTCCCTTTTTGCGCTCGCCAAAATAGCGCATTCCCATATTCACCATCACGTTGTGCTTTTCGTCTACCAAAGCCAGTTGTGGTGCGCCAACGTTGTTGTAATAGGGATCATCACAAGTCCATTCGTTGAATGCGATCAGGATGATGTCTTGGATGGGAAGCACGGGGCTGGCTTCATATTGCTCTTTCAGTTGCTCATAGGGAGCGAAGTTGAGCAGCCAGTGATAGACGTTTGCCGCATCAGATTCTGTGGTAACGAAGGTTGCCTTGATCATCAGATCAGGATCCATGCCCAAGATAGCTTCGGCTTTGATCAGCGGATAGTGCAGCATTTGATAAGCGGCCTCACGGAAGTCACCTTCCAGCTTGGTTTTGCGACTTGCATCCTCGCGGTTGTAAAACCTGCGAGCTTTTGCGGTTCTGCCAATGATGTTGCCGTGTGTATCATTCAATACTTTAGTATCTTCCGGCAGGTTGTGAAGCTTGGTAAATTCTGGAAATACCGTCAGGTCTGTTTCTGATACACCGGGTTGTTTGCGAGCCATTTCGTAGGCTTCGCGGATGTCGATCTTACGAACATTGTGGTTGTTCATGATAGTCTCAGCGATTGCACGAATCGGAGACATGTCCTTCAGGTTCTTGTAGAAATCAGAACTCTTTTGACTAGCCATGATTATCCTCCATGTATATGTTTATTAGTCATTTATATGATGTGCAGTTCCTTGCCTATGCTGTGGAACTTATCGAGGGCAAAATCCAGTTGCTCACGTGTGTGCGTGGCCATAAATGAGGTTCGGATCAAGCAGGAATTGGGTGGAACAGCGGGTGGAACGACGGGGTTGATGAAGAGACCTTCTTCGCCCAAACGCTTCCACATATCGAAGGCGGTCATCATTTCACCCACGTGCAGTGGAATCACCGGCGTGCAGGAAAGCCCAGTATCATAGCCCATAGCTTTGAATTCCTGCAGCATGTAGTTTGTGTTTTCCCAAAGCTTTTCTATGCGCTCCGGTTCATCTCGCATGACCTTGAGAGCGGCTAAGACGCTGGCTGCCGAAGCAGGTGGCATAGAGGCGGAAAAGATGAGGGCACGGGATTTGTGTTTCAGGTAGTGGATAAGTTGCTTATCTGCAGCGATGAAGCCACCCACGGAAGCGAGTGATTTGCTGAAGGTGCCCATGACGAAGTCGCATTGGTCGGTGAGACCGAAGTGTTCAGCGGTTCCAGCACCTGTAGAGCCCAGAACTCCGAGTGAGTGAGCTTCGTCCACCATCACAGAAGAGCCATATTTGGCAGCCAATTCACAGATCTGAGGCAGAAAAGCGATATCTCCTTCCATGCTGAAGATGCCATCCACAACGATGAGGCTGTTTTTGCCTTTGATTTTCTTCAACACTTGCTCCAAGTTTTCCATGTCGTTGTGGTTAAAGCGCAGCATGGTGCCGAAGGAGAGCAGGCTGCCATCGATGATGGAAGCGTGATCCAGCTTGTCTGTGATCACATATTCACCTCGCTGAACCATGGTGCTGATGCAGCCGAGGTTGGCTTGGTAGCCAGTGGGGAAAGCGAGAGCAGCTTCCTTCCCCATCAGCTTGGCCAGCTCTTCTTCAAGCTGGATATGGATGTCCAGATTGCCGTTTAAAAAGCGTGAGCCAGCGCAGCCACTGCCATATTTCTTTAAAGCCTCTATCGCTGCCTCTTTGACTTTGGGATGGTTGGTGAGCCCCAAATAACTATTGGAGCCAAGCATCAGCATCTTTTGGCCGTTGCAGATCACCTCTGTATCCTGTTCGGATGAGATTGTCCGAAAATAAGGATAAAAGCCCAAAGCCTTCACTTTGTGGGCATCCTGAAACTCATAACACTTGTCGATTATACTCATTTGCTTCCTTGCCTGTTTTAGAGAAGTTTAAACATCTTAAAGTTGAGATACGTTTCCCTGATCATGGTGTAGGTGATGTAGAGGAGAGGAACGGAGATCAGCATCCAGACCAAGCTGCCAAACCAACCTCCTGCCAACACCGTCAAAAGCACGATCAGGGGATGCATATCAATGGTTTTGCCCACCAAAACCGGATAGACTAAATTGTTGTCTACCAACTGAACCAGGTACATAGCCAAGGCTACCCAAAGGATCATGATGGTCGGTTGACCTGCGATGAGACTGCTCAAAACGGCCACACAGCCACCGATAAAGGGGCCAAAATAGGGGATGATATTGGCGACGCCAGCCACTACACCGATCAGAATGGCATAGGGGACATTCAAAATGCTCAGAGCGACAAACACCATCAAAGCCACGGCAAGCACCTCGAAAAGCATGGCTCTCATAAAGTTACCCACGGTTTCGTCTGTCTTGCCGATCAGGATGATGGTGAGCTCAAAGTATCTGTTAGGGATGAGAGATAAGATGCCCTTGCGAAAACGGACTTTATCCAGCAAGAGGAAAAAGCAGATCAGTGGGATCATGCCCACATAGGACACAGCTCCGATGATGGTGCTGTAGTTTTGCATGATGGTCTTGGGAAGCTCGACCAGATGTTCCACCACCATGTCCATAAAATTCACATATTCATTCGCCAGATCCAGCACAGGAATTCTGGCGTCCAAATCCATCAGAACCAGGTGGATATCTTTGAGTAATGGCAGCTCTACCAAGGGATTGGTAGTGCCAGGTCTATCTTCTTGAAGCAGGCTGATCAGTTGTGCCCCTTGATCATAGAGGCTGGGCGCAAAGAGGGCTACGAGGAGGGCGATAAGGCCTGCGAGGACGATATATACGCTCAAAACAGCCAGCCAGCGAGGGAAACGCAGCCTTTCCACCGCATTGACCAAAGGATCCAAAATATAGGCCAAGACCAAAGCCGCAATCACATAGCCAAAGACATAGCTGTAAAACCAGATGCCAAAGCCAAGCGCCGTGAGAAGCACTAAGTAAAACAGTATCTTGGTGTAGTTGACTTTCTTCAACATGGCCGGTCGTGAGTGAGATGGCTGAGCTGGATGCAAATGTTTTTCAATACTTTCACACCCAAGCCTCGGTTTTTATTGATGAGGTCATTGAAGTCAGAATGAGAAAGTGCCAAGACCTCTGTATCCTCTACTGCAATTGCAGTATCGGGGCGTTTATCAGATGAGAATAGCGAGCCGAGATCAAAAACTTGCCCAGCGCCAAAGCTTTGTTGCGTTTCCTGCAACTGCACCTCGCCAGACAGGATCAGATAGACGAGCTCCACGGGAAAGCCTTTCTCATAGAGGGTTTCGCCCTTGCTGTATTCTCTTTGGTAGAGCAGCGCGTCTAAAACGTTCAGCTCACGGTTGTTGAGACCTTCAAAGATCTGAAACTCTTTTAATTGAGTATAACGTTCCGGCTTCCTAAGGAAAGCTAAGTGTTTGTGCAAAAAGTCTTTCAAGCTCATTGTGTGTCTCCGGTTATCAGGGGTACAAAGGCGCAGGCATCATGCTGGGTAGTGATCAATTCCCCTTGTTTACGGCTGATCATATACAGAATCTGGTGAGAATCTCTAGGGCCTACAGGGATGATCATCAGCCCATCTTCGGCAATCTGGTCGGTCAAACCTTTAGGGACTTCAATGGCTCCAGCACTCACGATGATCCGATCGAAGCTTTTATGTGGCGGGTAGGCCATTTCCCAGCCTCGAGAGCCGTCGCCGATGCGGAAATAGACGTTTTTATATCCTTGCTTCTTGAGCAACTTTTGCGCCTGCAAAGAGAGGGATTCGATGCGTTCGATGCTGCACACTTCGGCGGCCATATTTGCCAGGAGAGCGGTTTGATAGCCACTTCCAGTGCCGATATCCAAGACCGTGTGATGTTTTTGGATGTCCAGATACTGCAGCATGATGGCTATCATCCAGGGTTGCGAGATGGTTTGACCCGCACCGATAGGCAAAGGTCGATTGTTGTAAGCATAAGCGCTAAGATGCTGAGGCACAAAATCTTCACGTGGCACCAGAGAAAAGGCACGCAGGACATTGCTATCTGTGATGCCCAGAGCCTGCAGTTGACTCACGAGATTTTGCCGTTGATCTTCAAAGCGCATATCGCCGTTCTTCCAAGCGCAGCAAGCCCCTGGTTTCCAACCACTCCAAAACAGCGGGGAAACACTGGACATTGGTGAGCTTAAATCCCAAGGGAGTGATGGAGATAAAGCCAGCTTTGACGGCGTCTGCATCGCTACCTTCGAGGTTTACCCAGTTGGGGTTGTCGCCGCCGATGCGATAGCTAAAGCCATCCTCATGTTCGGCAGTGATCCTGATGAAGTTGTAGTAACGTCTGTGACCGGTCTGGGTGAGACGGATACCTTTGATCTCATCATAGGGGAGATGCGGGAAGTTGATATTGAGCACCATTCCAGGCTCACACAGGTCAGTTAAACCCAGCTCCAAAAGCGTCACGATCCAAGCGGCGGTAGGTTCAAAATTCTGATTTCTATAGCTGTTTAGAGAAACGGCGATGGCTTTATTACCGTTGAGAGCAGCTTCCAGAGCGGCGGCAACCGTGCCGGAATAGAGCACGTCCTCGCCCATATTTTGCCCTGCATTGATGCCCGAAATCACCAAATCTACGGGTTCTTGGATGATGTGTTGCAGTGCGACCACAACACAATCCACGGGAGTCCCATCTACGGAATACTCGTTATCTGCCAGTTGGCGAACTCGGAGGTCTCTCTGAAGACTGAGAGAGTGGGAGGCTGCGCTACGTTCTGTGTGCGGCGCTACGACTATCAGTTCATGACCTGCCTCAGCGAGAGCCTTTTGCATGGTTCTCAGTCCAGCGGCCATTATTCCATCATCATTTGTAAGTAGTATTCTCAAATCGTTCCACCTTGTAGCCTACATTATTAAGTTCCAGTATCTGATCAGAATTAGCAAGCCTATGATTATCATGGCAATCAGGACAAGAAAAAACCAATTCTCCCTGATGAAAGTTTTAAAAGGACTGCTGTACCCTCGTTTGCGACGTTTATAGGAAGATATTCGGGGTTTTTTCTTTGGGATAAACCTATATTTACTTTGTGTCCTGACAATTGTGGACACCTGTTGGCTCGGGGTGAGCCATTTGATCCTGCCTGATGAGAGCAGACAGGGCTGGTAGCCCAAGGAGACATAATGCTCCCTTTGAGCTTCAGTCAGATCCGTAACATCTTCAGGATCAAGTATCTTGACTATATCATGTTTCGATTTTCTCATATTTCTTCCTTGTTCGTTAATAGATTTTTAACGGCTCGAATTTGTCAAGGACTATCTTAATCTTTTTGCAGAGCGACAAGGTTTGAGACCAAATCTGCACCCGTTACGACTCCAAAACATGGGCAGATTTGTGGGCTGAAACCAAAGTCACGAAATCTGCGAATAGACGTCGGGAAAGAGACACCAATCTCCTACGAAAATAGTAGGAGTCCATTCTTGGAGTGTGGGAGTGAAAAAAGGCGGCCTTTTTGAGATAATAGACCTCAGCCGGGTAAAACCGAACAGAAACCCGCCATTTTTGACCCTCATTAAAGCTGCCGTTTATGTGTCGTACCTGCTCCGCCCTTACTTACCCGCAGGGAGATGCCGTGGAGATACTCGGGTTTTTCCCGAGTGGCTCCGAGTAATCACCGGGCGGCTAAGCAAGGAAGAGGAGGGGAGGGTTACACTGGGACTACATTATTATTGGGGTTTGTAGAGGGGTTGTCCAATGGGTGTAAAAAGCGAGGTAGGGGCATCCAATTTTCAATGAGCAAAAAAGGCGCAAAGCGGTTGATCTGGTTTGCAAAATCAAGAATTGTTTCGGTGATTGAAAATAAGGCTTTACAAAAACGGGTAGTTTTAAATACTGGTTCAAAATACATCTGGAGGATGGAATGTCACTTACACCTGAGGCCAAAAAGGCTATCATGGCAGAGTTTAAACTCCATGAATCAGACACCGGTTCCCCGGAAGTGCAGGTTGCTCTTCTCACCAAGAGGATCAATTCCATTACGGAACACCTCAAAGAGCATTCGAAAGATTTTAGCACTCGCCGCGGGCTGTTGAAACTGATCGGGCAACGCAGACGCCTCCTTGATTATCTGAAGCGTAAAGAAATCGAGCGCTATCGCCAGTTGATCAAGGCACTGGGCATCAGAAAATGATAGACTCGCCATGATAATACCTTAGCGAGCGGATCTTTCATCTTTGTAGCAAAGATCCGCTTGCTGTTTAGACTTGATATTCACGGGAAGCCGTTTTGACGGACTTCTCACTCAATCACTAACCAATTTAACCACTACGGGAGTTTGAGCAATAAGCTAAGACGCTTTCCGCTCCAAGCTTTTTAGCCTATTGCTTCTTCTCCCGCAGTTTTAGACAAATCTAAAGGAGATTTAATGCACAACTTCAACATTATCACCCGCGAAATCGAATTTTGCGGACGCAGACTCTACGTCGAGACAGGCCGCATGGCCAAGCAAGCCAACGGCAGCGTGTATATCCAATATGGAGACACCGCAGTATTGGTAACAGCAACGATGGGCAAAGACCCCGCAGAAAATCAAAACTTCTTCCCGCTTACCGTAGACTACATCGAGAAGATGTATGCTTCGGGCAAAATTCCCGGCGGCTTTTTCAAGCGTGAAGCCAAACCCACCACCCAAGCAACCCTATCCGCACGTGTGATTGACCGTGCCATCCGTCCCCTTTTCCCGGAAGGCTTTCGCAATCCAGTGCACGTGGTTTTGACCGTTTTGGCCTATGATGGCGTCACCGATCCCGAAGTCTTGGGCATCTTTGGTGCCTCATTGGCTCTTTCCATCTCAGACATCCCCTTCCATGGCCCGCTTGCAGGTGTGACCGTGGGTTATATCGACGATCAGTTTGTGGTCAATCCCAGCATTGAAGACCTCAACAAGCGTTCCGGACTCAATCTGGCAGTGGGTGGCTCAGCGACCAGCGTGGTCATGATCGAATCCGCTGCCGATCAGCTCAGCGAAGAAGTGATGCTGGATGCAGTTTACACCGGTCATGAAGAGATCAAAAAGCTTTGTGCCCTTCAGGATGATATGGTGCGTGAGATAGGTAAAGAGAAGGTGGAAGTCACTTTGGTGAGCATTCCGGAAGAGATTATGGCCAAAGTGGAAGCGGATTATGCAGCAGACATTGCCAAGAGTGCCGTGATTATCGGCAAACAGGAGCGTCAGGACGCTTTTGATGCCACGGAAGAGGCAATGATGGAAAAGTATCTAGCGCAGGATGGCGAGGAGCTGTTTGAAGAAAACGAGCCTTGGTACAAGGAAGCCTACGAAGAGATAATCCGCAGATACGTAAGGGATTCCATACTCAATAAGCACCTGCGCGCAGATGGACGTGGTCTGGACGAAGTCCGCGACATCACCTGCGAAATAGACATATTACCCGTGGTGCATGGTTCCGCCCTTTTCACACGTGGTGAGACCCAATCTTTGGGAACACTCACTTTGGGTGGCGGCAGCGATGAGCAGATCATCGACGGCTTGGAAGAAGAGTACAAGAAAGGCTTTATGCTGCACTACAACTTCCCGCCCTTCAGTGTGGGAGAAGCGGGCAGAATGGGGCCAACCGGACGCAGAGAGCTGGGTCACGGTAACCTCGCAGAGCGCGCTCTCACAGCGGTCTTGCCGGAAAAGGAAGACTTCCCTTATACCATCCGCATCGTGGCGGAAACTTTGGAATCCAACGGTTCATCATCCATGGCCTCAATTTGTAGCGGCTGTTTGGCTATGATGGCTGGTGGCGTGCCCATCAAAGCTCCCGTAGCCGGCATCGCCAATGGCCTGATCATGGAAGATGGAAACTATGTGGTGCTCACCGATATTATGGGTCTGGAAGATCATCTGGGAGATATGGATTTCAAGTGTGCCGGAACGCGTGAAGGCATCACAGCCATGCAGATGGATATCAAGATCGAAGGCATCACCAAAGACATCATGCGCATTGCTCTTCAGAAGGCGAATGTGGCACGTCATCACATCCTTGACCTGATGCACGACTGCATCGAAGCTCCCAGAGATGATCTGGCACCCACAGCTCCCAGAATCGAAGCCTTCAAGATTCCCGTGGATAAAATAGGCGAAGTGATAGGACCGAGCGGTAAGATGATCAAATCCATCATCGAGGAATGCGGTGTGGAGATCGACATCAATGATGACGGCACAGTGCGCATCCTCTCTCCCAATAAAGCTTCAATTATGAAAGCAACGGAGATGGTGAAGGGCATTGCCATCGAGCCGGAGATTGGTCAGGAATTCAGCGGCCCCGTCACTAGGATTGAGCCTTATGGCGTGTTTGTGAAGATCCTGGGTGGTGTGAGAGAAGGAATGGTGCACGTTTCACAGATGCACACCTCCAGAGTCGAGCATCCTGAGGATATGGTCAAGCTGGGTGACATCGTCCATGTGAAGTCTTTAGGTAGCGACAGGGGCAAGCTTGCTCTCAGTATGAAAGGCGTTGCCGGCAACCCTGAGCCGCAGCCGGGAAGACATCGTGATAGCGAGCCTCACCAGCAACGAAACAACAGAGACCGTGATAGAGACCGTGATCGCCGTCCCCGTGGACGCGGGCCTCGTAGATAAACAATTCATTTTAGATGTTAGATAGGCGGTCTCTGCTGATCAGAGCCGCCTGCATCTTATAAAGGAGATTCCCAAATGAAATACTGGATCAGAGATATAAACGACAAGATTCTGGGTCATAAAGAGATAGCTATGGCAGAGATCGAGATGCCTGGCCTTATGGCTCTGAGAAAGAAGTATGCTGCAAGCAAGCCGCTCAAAGGTGCCAGAATCACCGGAAGCCTGCATATGACGATTCAGACCGCCGTGCTTATCCAGACTTTGATCGAATTGGGAGCGCAGGTGCGTTGGGCGAGCTGTAATATCTTTTCCACTCAGGATCATGCTGCTGCCGCCATGGTAGACCTCGGTGTGCCTGTCTACGCATTCAAAGGCGAGAGCTTGGAAGAATACTGGCAATGCACTCAGTATGCGCTTTTGTGGCCAGATGGAGGTGGGCCGGACATGATCGTGGATGATGGTGGAGATGCCACTTTGATGGTTCACGAAGGCTACCGCTTGGAAGAGCTGTATGCATCTGAAGGTAAGCTGCCGGAAGTGACAGCGGAAGTCCACGAATTGCGCATCGTGCAAGAGCTGCTGATCAAAGGGCTTGAGCAAGACCCACAAAGATGGCACAAGATAGCGAAAAGGTTGCGTGGTGTGAGCGAAGAGACCACCACTGGTGTGGGACGTCTCTATCAGATGCTCAAAGCCGGCACCCTGCTTTTTCCTGCCATCAACGTGAACGACTCCGTGACCAAGAGCAAATTTGACAACCTCTATGGCTGTAGGGAATCCTTGGCAGATGGCATCAAACGCGGCACAGACATCATGGTGGCCGGAAAGGTCGTTATGGTGTGTGGCTATGGAGATGTGGGCAAAGGCTGTGCTCAGTCCATGCGTGGATTTGGGGCGCGGGTGGTCGTGAGTGAGATCGATCCCATCTGCGCTCTGCAAGCTGCGATGGAAGGTTTTGAAGTGAATACCGTGGAAAACATGGTGGAAGAGGCTGACATCTTTGTGACTGCTACTGGAAACTGCGATGTGATCACCGTCGAGCACATGCAGAAGATGAAAGACCACGCCATAGTCTGCAATATCGGCCATTTTGACAACGAAATACAGGTGGATAAGCTCTATGCCACAGAGGGCGTGGTCAAAGAAAACATCAAGCCGCAGGTGGATAAGATCACCTTCCCCACAGGCCGCAGCATTATCCTGCTCTCTGAGGGTCGGTTGGTCAATCTGGGCAATGCTACAGGTCATCCTTCCTTTGTGATGAGTTGTTCCTTTACCAATCAGGTTTTGGCGCAAATGGATCTCTGGCAAAATGAGCATGAGCTTGGCGTCTATACTCTGCCCAAACATCTGGATGAAGAGGTGGCACGTCTGCATTTGGGCAAGCTGGGTGTGAATCTGAGCACCATGACTCCCAAACAGGCCGAATATCTGAATGTGCCTATCGAAGGGCCTTATAAACCGGATCACTATCGTTATTAGATGAACAAGCCTCCCAAAAAAGTGATCGCTGACGAGCTCTTTGGCGAGCTGGAGCTTGGCGAAGGCGACAAGAGCTGGACGGTGGTGCGCACACGTTCGCGCTGTGAGAAGAAACTGGCCGAATATGCCAAACGCTCTGGTATCCACTACTATCTACCTCTTAAGGAAAGTGTGAGGACATATGAAAAGAGCACGTTCACCTTCTACTTGCCTCTTTTCTCTGGGTACCTGTTTGTCTGTGTGGATTTTGAAGATAAGCGCATCCTGACACTCACAGGTTATGTCGCCAATTTCTTGAAGGTCTTGGATCAGGAGCAGTTGCTGTCTGAGCTGAAAGAGATACATGGGATTCCGGTCAAGAAGGTGGAGTCGGGGCCAGAGTATTGGCTTTCCAAAGGGCTGGAAGTGGAGATCATCAGCGGTCCTTTGGCAGGTACCAGAGGTGTGGTGGAAGAGCATGACAAGATGCATGAGCTGCGTTTGCAGGTGAATATCCTCAGGCAGGCTGTGATCGTGAACATAGACCCCAAGGACGTGAAAATCATCGGCAAGTTTGAGATAATCGAAATGGACGACTTGCCAAAGACGAGGAAAAGATGAAGATACTTTTGACGGGTGGAGCTGGGTTTATCGGCTCTCATGTGGCGCAGGCTTATTTGGATCAGGGTCACGAAGTGGTTATCGTGGATGATCTTAGCACAGGTTATCAACACAACGTTGACCCACGCGCAAAGTTCTATATAATAGACGTCAGAGATGCACAGCTTTCGGAGATTTTCGCCAGTGAACAGCCAGATATTGTCAATCATCATGCCGCTCAAGTATCTATTCCGGTTTCCCTCAAAGATCCGTGTTTTGATGCAGACGTGAACGTGATGGGCTTTGTCAACCTCTTGGAATGTTGCAGGAAGTATCAGGTAAAGAAGGTGATCTATATCTCTTCCGGTGGAGCTATTTACGGCGAGGCGAAAGAGTATCCAACCACAGAAAACTATCGTCCTGCACCCTTGAGCGTCTACGCAATCAACAAGAATTGTGGAGAACAGTATCTGCATGCTTACCAGCATCATTATGGTATAGATTACACGGTGCTGCGCTATGCAAACGTCTATGGGCCTCGCCAAGTTCCGCATGGAGAGGCAGGTGTGGTGGCGATCTTCATCGAAAAGCTCTTGCAGGGCTTGATTCCAACCATCTATGCGTATGCGGATGAGCCTGAAGGGATGATCCGGGACTATGTGTATGTGGCGGATGTGGTGCGGGCAAACGTCTTGGCGCTCACGGAGGGCAACAATGATTGCTTCAACATCGGCACCTGTGTGGAAACCACTACGCTGCAGCTCTACAACGCCATCTGTTGGCAGTTGGGTCTGGATGCTCCACCGCATAGGGGAGAGGCGCGTCCGGGCGATCTGCGTCGCTCGATGTTGGATTGTTCCAAGGCGTTCAAGGTCTTGGGTTGGAGCCCCATCTACAATCTGGTGGATGGCATTAAAGAAACCATTATCTATTTCAAAGAGAAGAGGATAGAGAGATGAAATTGTGTATCGTAGGCACGGGCTATGTGGGTTTGGTGACAGGAACCTGTTTCGCAGAAATGGGCAATAATGTGATTTGTGTGGATATTGATGCGGCTAAGATTGCGATGTTGAACGCTGGAGAGGTGCCCATCTATGAGCCCGGCTTGAAGGAGATGATCACTACAAATTCAGCAGCGGGACGCATCTCCTTCACCACAGAGCTAAAGGATGCGGTGGAGCGATCTAAGATCATCTTTATCGCTGTGGGAACTCCTGCAGATGAGGATGGCTCGGCAGACCTCAGCCACGTGATCAGCGTGAGCAAGTCAATCGCCCAATATATCAATGAGCCGAAGATCATTGTGACCAAGTCTACCGTTCCCGTGGGCACTGCGGATTTGGTGAAGAAGACCATCAAAGCCAGGATGCATGAGCTGGATAATGTCCATGAATTTACCATCGTTTCCAATCCGGAGTTCCTCAAAGAAGGCGCTGCGATAGAAGATTTTATGAATCCGGATCGGGTGATTTTGGGAGTTGAAGATGACGAGGCTGCCAAGATTATGAAAGAGCTCTATGAGCCCTTTAGCCAGAGTTCTGAGAATATACTGTTGATGAGCATCCGCTCAGCAGAGATGACCAAATATGCCTCCAATGCGTTCCTGGCCACCAAGATTTCCTTTATGAATGAGCTTTCACACCTGTGCGAAGTCTTGGAAGCGGACATCTCGGAAGTGAGGCAAGGCATGGGTTCCGACACACGCATCGGTCACAAATTCATTTATCCCGGTGTGGGCTATGGTGGATCGTGCTTCCCCAAAGACGTGCGTGCTCTGATCAGTATGCACTCGGACGCCGGCACTTCGGCCAGAATCATCCAGGCGGTGGAAGAAACCAATCAAAATCAGAAGACGGTTTTGGTGGATAAGTTGGTGAGGTTGTGGGGAGACGATCTCAGCGGCAAGAAGATAGCGATCTGGGGCTTGGCATTCAAGCCTCAAACCGATGATATGAGAGAAGCTCCCGCAACCGTGATCATCAATGCTTTATTGGCTATGGGAGCCCAGATTCAGGCCTATGATCCGATCGCTATTCCCACGGCTAAGAAGGTCTTTGCAGACACGGGCAAGATCTCCTTTATGGAAAGCGAATATGCCGCTTTGGAAGGGGCAGACGCCCTGTTGCTGGTCACCGAATGGCACATCTTCAGGCATCCGGATTGGCAAAAGGTGAAAGAACTGATGAAGTGTCCCTTGATCCTGGATGGACGCAACCAGTATGAGCCAAAAGCTATGCGAGAGCTGGGCTTTGAATACTATTCCATAGGCAGAGCCAAAGTATAGACGATTCATTCTTAGCACAAGAAAGAGGTCACCATCAGGCGACCTCTCTTTTGTGTTTCAACAGGTTATTCACCGATTATCTTGATGAGTATTCGTTTGGGTCTATCTCCGTCGTATTCTCCATAGAAAATCTGTTCCCATGGGCCAAAATCGAGCCTGCCATTAGTGACGGCTACCACCACCTCTCTGCCCATGATCTGTCTTTTGAGATGGGCATCGGCGTTGTCCTCGTAGCCATTGTGGTGATATTGGCTGTGGGGATGTTCTGGAGCCAGCTTTTCCAGCCAGGTCTCAAAATCCCTATGGAGACCGCTTTCATCATCGTTGATAAACACGGAAGCCGTGATGTGCATGGCATTTACCAAGCACAATCCTTCAGAGATTCCACTCTTGTCGATTGCAGCTTGAACCTGAGGCGTGATGTTGATATAAGCGCGCCTTTGGGGTACTGCGAGCGTGAGTTCTTGGCGGTAAGACTTCATCAGATCAAGGGGAACTGATCCAGATAGGTCGCAAGCTCAACGGGGCTATCAAAGATAGCATCGGGATTTGCCTTTTCCAGTATTTCCCTGCCCGAGAAACCCCAAGCAGCGCCGATGGCGATCATGCCAGCGTTTTTGGCTGTTTCCATATCAACTGGGCTGTCTCCTACGAAAGCGACGTTTCCTGGGTCTACTTTTAGCCTTTCAGCCAGCTCTAAAGCGGCGGATGGGTCTGGTTTGAGGGGTTTGTCTTCCTGTGCTCCGCTGTAGATGCCAAAGGGGTTTTTGCCTTGGTTGATCATGGCGCCTCTAAAATAGTGGCGGATCATCCTCTTGGTGAAGGCATGCGCCTTATTTGAGAGAGTGGCGAGCTTGACCTTGCGGGCAACGCAGGTCTGGATCAGGTGCAGGATGCCGACAAAGGGCTTGGTCTCGATAAACCAGTTCTTTTCATACTTCTCGGCAAACTTCTTGACCATCTTTTTGATCTCTTTCTCATCTCTCTTATCGGCCGGTAAAGCCTTTTGGACTAGGACGCTAAATCCATTGCCGACAAAGTCTCTATACGCCTCGATAGGGTGGGTGGGGTACCCGGACTCCTCAAGGGCAAGGTTCATGCTGTTAGCAATGTCCTGTAAACTGTCCACCAAGGTTCCGTCCAGATCGAAGATAATGGCTTTGATTTTGGGTAGTGACGTCATCGTAATCCTCCTTCTTATTCATTTTGGAGAGATATCGTAGTAAACGGTATCTCGATGTTGTTTTTTGTAAAGCTTTCTTTTAACAGTATAATCAATTCGTCTCTTAAAGCAAAGTAATTATCACTTTTACACCACACTCCAAAGAGAATGCTGTATCCAGAGTCTCCAAAGCCAGTAACAGAAATGAAAGGCTCCTTTTCTTTGAGGGAAAGTGTGGCTTGATTTGCAACTTCCTTGAGCAAAGCTATGAAGGGCTCCAGCTCGGTTTCAAAGGATACTGGAAACTCCAGGTTAACTCTGCGAGTGGGGTAGCGGTTGTAGTTGATCACTTCAGATTTGATCATTGTTTCATTGGGGACGCGGATAAAGCGGTTGTCTCTGGTGTTTAGCTTGATGGAGAGCAGGTCTATGGAATGGATGGTTCCCTCGCAATTGCCCACTTTGATGTAGTCTCCGATCTCAAATGGCTTTTCGCTGATCAGGAATATGCCGCTGATGATGTTGGAAACACTGGTTTGCGAGGCAAAGCCGATGGCGATACCAAACACACCAGCCGCTCCCAGCAAAGCAGAGAGCTTGAAGCCAAACTCGTTCAGGACTGAGACGACCAAGATCAGGCTTGACACATAATACACCAGCCTCACGATCAGCGCCTCACTCTGAGCAGAGAGCTTGTTCTCCACCAGTTTTCTGGTAAGCTTGCGAATGAGCTTTATCAAAGGGATACCAATTATCAAGATCAAAGCCACCCGGATGATTAGGCTAATCCGATCCGGAGTAACGAACTGATTTATCAACTGGCTAAAATCCAATTTCTGTAACATAATTCCTCACAGTGTTCCAAGTTTCGCCTCCGAAAGTCAAAAAAACAGAGGGGCATATTCTGTCCACTCTTATTTTACCTTTGTATCACATTGTCTGAATTATAAGAGCCATAGTTGTATAGACATCAAAGAGATAGGCATTGTGCAATTTGTTGCAGAAAAGCGCATGGAATACAAAAACCGACGCCTAAAAGACATCGGTTCAACGGTTGTAAAAGAGAGGCCAAGGTCTTATTTGACCGAGACCACTTCCTTGACTTCGGGGATCTCCTCTTTGACGATTCTTTCTATTCCAGCTTTGAGGGTGAGAGTGGCCATGGGGCATCCTTTACAGGCTCCTGTGAGGCGAACTTCCACCACATTGTCTTCACGGATGTTGACGAGTTCCACATCACCTCCATCGGATTGGATGGCAGGACGGATCTTGTCCAACACGGCTTCGAGTCTTTCTTTATTTATCATTGTTACCTCTTCATCAGAATAAAGCGGCGAGGCATGAAGCCCCGCCACAATAAAAGTGTTTTAGTAGCTCACGTCAACTGAAAGGATGTTACCGCTGGGGTAGATCAAATCAAGCTTGTCACCGTGCATGGTGGCGACTTTGACGGGGCC